>DASZUP010000452.1:0-17695 GCA_035547635.1 Pirellulales bacterium | reverse complement strand
GACCGCAGGCGTGGCATAGCCCTCGCCGACGTCCGTCTTCTGCCACAACAACTTCGGCCCGTCTGCCGGCCATTTCTCCAGCAGCCCCTTTTCCGTCGAGATGCCGTCCCGGTTCGGCCCTCGCCACTGGGGCCAATCAGCGGCCGATGCGCTGAGAGAACACTGCACGACAAACAGCCCGATCAGCAAGCGGCGCGATTTCATCTTTCACCTCAGCACAAGATGACCACGAAGATTTCGAATTGCCGGCAGCCGGGTCTCAGCTTATCCGATTCGCGGAAAAAGGGCTACGCGCCACGCCGCGCGGCGGTGCTGCCATCAACATCCAGAGCCAAGACAGACGCTGCAGCTTGAGGGGACCGGAAAACCAGAAGGCCGTGATGCTCAGACTCCGCAGACAAGCCAAACAGGCGCGTCTTACTTTCCTTGCACAATGTCCAGAAGCTGAGGTCCGCCGATGACGGCGAAAAAGAGCAAGATGCCCGCCAGCATCGCGGCCGTCCACCAGCGATTGCGATAGGCGCGGCCCACCCAGGCGGTGCGGCCGTTCATAATCAGCAAGGCGGCGGCAAGCATCGGCATGACCAGCGCGCCGAACACGGAATTCAGCTTCTGAACCAAGGGCCAGGTCGAGACGACAGAGATTCAGCGCCGCCGGCGTCGTCCGCTGTTCTTCGCGAATCCAGTAGCCGTAACAAAGCACCGTCAGCGTTCCACCGACGCCGCCCATCAGCGCCAATGTTCAAGCGACTGCGTCAGGTCGGTCCGGAATCCGGGGAACGAACAACCCCTGCGATACGGCGGCCCAATCCGGCTTGACCAGCCAGCCGGTAGTCAGCACGACGACGACCATGATCGCCACCAGCAAGCCCATCGTCCGTTCGAAGAAGCGAAATGTGCCGATCCAGACCAGAATCAGTCCGACCAGCGAATGCAGAACGCCCCAAGTCATTTTGCCGCGCACCGGATCGTCGAAGACGGGGCAGAGGGCATGCGCCGCTACGCCACAGGCGCTGATCAACGAGGCGCCGACGCCAAAGGTCCAAACGAGCAGGTAGCACAGAAACATCCATTGCACCGGTCGGCCCAAATGAAGCACGACGCCTTCCAGCAGCGTCGTCCCGCTGGCGAGCTGCCAGCGGGCCAGTCCTTCCGTGATGACGAACTTGAAGAAAGCGCCGCAAAGAACGGCCCACAGCACGGCGGTCCCCAGCTTCATGCCCGCAAACGCGCCGCCCGCCAGATCACCCGCGCCCACGCCGCTGGCCGCTAGCATCAACCCCGGCCCCACGATCGCGATTAGAGACCGTTTCCCCGGTTTTTTCTCCTCGCCTGAGCTGTCCTGGTCCATGGCGATGCAGTTGAAGCATTGCAAGCAAGTCGCCGATCGCGTTCGCTTGTGCGGAAATCGCCTTGCCGGCGTCTGTGCGTAATGCTCCGCGGGAAGTTCAGGGGGTTGTTCCCGCCGCCGCCCGACGGGCATGGCGGCCATCGTACCAGAATTCGGCGCAGCCTGCTGAGTTTCGCGAGATTGTCTCGTTTAGCCTGCGCAGCTCGACGCCTCGCTTTCGCGCTGCACCGCGGATTCTCACGCAAGAGCATAGCGCGAGACGCGCGCTTTGCCCCCTACGGCCCGCCGGCGCCGGGCATCTGCAATCGCTACAGCGAGTTAGAACGGCATGCGACTATAATCCGATGCTCCGGCAAACGGGCGGTGTACGTGAGCGCAATGCGAACGTTCGTTATGCGGCGCCAGCGATCGAAGTTCAGCATGAGCGTAAAGTGACATTTCGCGGCCAGAAAGCTTGCAGCCAGCGCTCAAGACTGCCGATAGATCGCAAGGATTGAATAACGGATGCCGATCTGCATCCCATTCTGAGTTGCAACGCGTTATTGTGCGCCTCCTAGCGCATCTCTGCGGCGATTATCGACGATCAGCCTGAGGCGGTTGCGCCACGGCGTAATCGACATGCCCGCCTTCGGCCCTAGCGCGTGTGGATTCCTGTCGTGTTCGCTGGGCATGCTGCATCTCGCCGTGCAGCGATCCCATTCGGATTTCGACGCTGCCGACGTTCGTCTGTGCGGTTCCACTTTCTGAAAGAGTGTGCGCTGCTTCGAGCTGCGCGGAGAGCTTAACAAGAAGGAACGTGCAAAAGCTGCGCGAGCGCGCGCTGTTCTTCCGCCTTTTTACGCCGTCTCAATATTTCCTTTTTGCGGTGTAACTTTACGTCCAGACGGCGTCACCTTTCGGGCGGCAAGCCATACCGGCCAGTAAGAGGTTTGCGCATGGCGTCCTCCTGGACGAATCGACGTTGAGTCGGGAGATAACTGCCATGGTTCAATAAGGAGCATGGAATGCCCGCTGTGAACCGTCTCAAAAATTGGCTCAAAACGAGAAGCCCGCTGAGTGACGCTGAAACTGCAAACGGCGCGCACGCGAGTCTGGCGTGCGCGGAGGCGCGTCATGCTGACGTAGAAAGTGCGGCGCCGCACGTTACGGAAGGAGAGACCGCCGCTTCCGAACCGCAACGCAGCTTCCTGCCGCCCGGCTTTACGCCGGAGATGCTGCACAAGCTCGAGCGGCGATTGGTATTCGTGATAGGCTGTGCGCGTTCCGGCACCACGGCGTTGACGCGAGCGCTGAATTGCTCGGCCGACTTGCTCCTGCTCGAAGAGCCTAACTTCTTCCAGAACTCTTATATCGGTGAGTTCACCGAGTTTTTCAATCGCATGCACCGCTCCTGGGGAACGCCTCGCATGAAAGGGACCTATGTGAGGCCGCCCGTCGAGCCCGAGGCGGGACCGCTGCCGCTACTGGCCCGCTTATCGCAAGACTATCGGTACGTAGGCGCCAAGCTCGCTTTTGGCCCGCATGATCCGGATTTCACCTGGCCGGACGCGTTTGTCGAGTATCAGGCCAGGTATTTCTTCAATGCACGTCGTGTGATCATCATGCGCACGCCGATCGAATCAATCTGGTCAATGCACAAAATGTTTGCGGATCGGCCGATCCCGTGGCTGATCAAGACCTGGCTCTGCAGTGCGATCACGTGCATTGACTGCTATCGCGTTTTTTCCGGCGTACGCTGGATGTTCTCCGAAGATTTATCCGCCGAGTCCGTCGCCAGGTTCGCGCGAACCATCCCCGTGGAAATCGAGGTCCCGCCGACCATGCTGGCCCGCGGATACGTGCAATCCCGCGTCGACGACGAGGAACTCCCCGAGCCGCTCAAGCCCTACGCTTCCTGGTGCGAGGGCTGCCTGTTCGTGTTCCGCAGACTTCGAGAAAACATCAGCAGCGAAAGCCTGCGCTACTGTGGTCCGCAGGCCGATTGGGTGTTCTTCGATGACATCCACCGGCAGATTGCCGCCACGCTGGCCGACCTGCCGGAAAACTGATCGCTCAGTCACGGAGCCTGACCGTCTGCTTGCCGTTTGCCGCCGACCCGGCTGCGCACAGGGCGGCGATGCAGCCGTCAGCTTTTGCGGCAGTCGATTCACGCTTCCCATTCGAAGACCGTCAACGTCCCCGAGTCCGGGTACGAGCCTTTGCCGCGTGTTTGCGTAACGACGAAACGGCGGCCGTCCGGGTGGATGTCAAGCGAGGTGCTGGGGCCGGGCGTGGCAAGTGCAGCCAGCGGCTTGTCGCTTTGCACGTCCCAGAGGCTTAACTCGCCCTTGCCAATGTCGCCGCTGGCGGTCAACAGGAAGCCTTGCGGGTGATATCGGGCGCCGTAACAAAAGCCTTTGAGCGTCGAATCGAGTTTGCGTTTGAGTTCTCCGGTATCCGCATCGAACAGCAGCGCGCAGGCCGGTCCGCTGTATTCGTTGCTGCCGCAGGCGACGATCGTCTTGCCGTCTGCAGAGAGCGTGACGCCGCGGATGCCGCCCCACTCAATGTCTTCATAACGGCGATAAGCCGACAGTTGCGGCACGTCGATGTTCAGCAGCTCCTTCGCCTTAGCAAAGTCCCACGCCTTCAGCCGCGGCTTCTTCGGCTGGCGGTCGGCGGAAATCAATCGCTGACCGTCCGGATGAAACGCCAGCGCATAGACCGGCTGATCCTGCACATGCAACTCGTACAACTGTTGGCCATCGCCGGCGCGCCAGATCCGAATGGCGCCGTCGCGGTCGCCGGTTGCAAACAGTGTGCCATCATGGCTGGCCGCAAGTGAGTAAATGCCGCAGGCATGGGCCGCGATCTTCCGGCGCTGCTGGGGACTGTCGCCCGTACAATCCCAGGCAATCACCGTGCCGGCAAAGTCTGCAGTCAGGACCAACTCCGCGCCAGACCGTACCACATTGCCAACCCAACTTTCGTGGCCTTCGAGATCGGCTTGTGCGCTCGTAGCGACGTCAAGACAAGCGAGGCTGCGGTCGCGCCCGCCGGCCAGCACGAACCGCCCCGAAGGATCGAACGTGCAGCACAGCAGCGGCGCCTCGTGCTTGTATTCGGCAAGCTGTTTGGTCTTCGCGGGGTCGATATTCATCAAATGCTCGCCGTAGAGACTGAGTTACGCCAGCAGATCGGCAATCGGCTTGGCGGCGGGGTCGGCCACCGGGTTGACCTGGCCGTCGATTTCATACTTGGCCGACGAGTCGATTCCGATCGCACGCAGATACGTGTGGAACAGGTCGCCCAGCTTGACGGGCTTGTCTTTCACTTCCGTGCCCAGCTCGTTGGTGGCGCCGTACACTACGCCCGGCTTAACGCCGCAGCCGGCCATCGCCACGCTCCAGGCGCGGCCCCAGTGGTCGCGGCCGCCAAGATTGTTGATCTGCGGAGTGCGGCCCATCTCGCCCGAGATTACCACCAGCGTGTGCTCCAGCATGCCGCGGCGTTCGAGATCGTCGAGCAACGCGACCAGCGTGCGGTCGAACTCAGCGCACCGAACCTGATGCCAGTAGAAGTTGCTCTGATGTGCGTCCCAGTCGAAATGCGTGACCTTTACGCACGTCACGCCCGCCTGCAACAGTCGCCGGGCTAGCAGACAGTGTTGACCGAACTCGTGCTTGCCGTACTGTTCGTGGTCTGAGGCCGATTCTTTCGACAGGTCGAAGATCTCGCGGCGCTGCATGAGAGCCGCGGCCTGGTCGAAGGTGGCGCCGTAGGCGCGGATGGGCCGGTCGTCGCGTCCCTGCCGGAACCTCTCGTCGGCCGATTTCCGGATGCGATCGACCGCGTCGGCAAGTGCGGAGCTGACCGCCGCCGGTCGAATGAGGTTCTCCGGCGGCTGATTGTTGACGATTCGCACGCCTTCGTACTTGGCGCCCAGAAAGCCCGCGTCGCCGACATCCGTATATGCCTTGGGACCGTCGCGACGGATCGTCAGGTAACCGGGCAGCACGTCATCGGCGTGTTCCAGCAGCTTGGCGACCGCTGACCCAAGCACCGGGTATCCGGGGACGATGCGCCCAGACTGCAGGGCATAGTGGCCTTGAAAATGATCGGGAATGTTCGAGTTCACGCTCCGCACGACCGTCAGGCGGTGCAGAATCTTCGATGCGTGCGGCAACAGTTCGCTGATCTGCACGTCCGGCAGCGAGGTCGAGATTGATCGGAACGGGCCGCCAGTCTTGACGCCCGGCTTGGGATCCCAGGTCTCGAATTGACTGGCCCCGCCGGACAGAAACAACAGCAGCAGTTGCTTGCGAAGCGGCCGGGCCGCTTCGGCCCGCAATGGATACGCCAGTGCGCCGTAGCCCAAAGCGGCGGCGGCGCCCTGCAAACAGGTGCGGCGCGAGATAGCAGCAGCGGCGGCGATCGATTTGCGAGCGGGCATCGCGTGGTTCCGCAAGATTAGTGATTCAAACGAAATTCAGCCGATAACAGCAAGCCCCATAACAGCGCCTGCAACGCTTCGCCGCGCTCGGCGGAAGTTTTCGCCGCCTTGAGTAGCCGCCCGACTTCGGCCGCTTCGTCCGCGGTCGGCTTGCGCGACAGGACGCTCAAGTACAATTCTTCGGCCGCGGGACCAGCGTCGGTCAGCGAGTTCAACCGGGCGAGCAACGTGCCGGGATCGGCCTGCAGCAACGGCAAAAACTTGGAGCTGTTACGCAAGTAGAGCGCCTGATCAACTACCGGTTGAAAGCCGGCTTCCGCCTGACCCGGCAGTCCCGCAAAAGCAGCGATCAGGCTCGCCGTCTGACGTTCCAGAGCTTCGTTGCGAGCGGCCTTCACTTTCCAGGCCGGCTCCGGAGCGGCCGCCGGCATCGGCTCTGCTTTACTCGCCTGAGCTTCGAGCCGGGTGTAGTGCAGTTCGGTCCGACCGGTAGCCTGCAGCAGCGACCATCGCAGTTGTTCCGGGCTGAGCCCTCGCAACGGCGCCACGGCAAACGCGCCATCCGGCGGCTCCTGCGGCGCATTGGTCGGCGCCGCGCTGGAACGCTGATACGTATCGCTGAGCGCCACTTCGCGCAGAAAGCCCTTGATGTCGTAGTTGTGCTCGACCAGCCAGTGCTGCAGCGCCGCAAGCAACTCGGGATGCGAGGGCGGATTGTTGGCGTGGTGCAGGTCGAGCGGATGCACCAGGCCTTTGCCCAGCAAAAGCGCCCACAAACGATTGGCGATGTTCCGCGAGAAGCCTTGCGTTTGGGCGCGCGGCAGTTGTTCGGCCAGCTTCAAGCGGCGGCTATAGGCGGGCACGCTACGTTCTTTGGACCCTGGCTTGACGATGTATTCCTTGCCTTTTTCCAACTCCGGGTCGGCAAGCATTGGTCCGCCGGGCAACCGCGGTGCGGTCTCGCCCGATTCAGCGGTGAAGACCGAGACAAACGTCGTCTTGCTTTCGGCCGTTTCGGCCAGTTGGGCGCCGCGAGGCGTCACCGGGTGCAGCTTGATTCGCTCGAGAAAGGCGTAAATGCCAAAGTAATCGGCCTGCAGATATTCATCGATGCGCGGGTCGTTATGACACTGGGCGCATTGCAGGTCCACGCCCAGGAACAGCCGGCCGACGTCGCGGGCGAGCTGATGCGGAGCGACGTCGCGGACGAGATAAAACTTGAGCGCGCCGGCGAGCTTTTCCTCGGTTCCATCGCTGGCCAGCAGTTCATGGACGATCATGTCCCAGGGCTTGTTCTCCGCAAACGATTCCGCCAGATACGCACGCCACGTCGCCTGGGGAACATCGCGCGAGGCGCCGCCCGCTGCGATGCGGCGCTCGGTCAGCATCACGTCAAATACGCGGGCCATGTGCAGCGCATAGTCCGGGCTGTCGAGCAGGTCGTCGATCAGCTTTTGGCGTTTGTCGGCGGCCGCATCCTCCAGGAACGCTCGCGCCTGCGTTACAGTCGGAATCACGCCGGTCAGATCCAGATACGCGCGACGCACAAACTTCGCATCGCTGTTGACGGCAGCCGGCGTGATCTTCAGTTCCGCCTGACGTTTCGCAACCAGCGCATCGATCTGCTTGTGCAAAGGCGGCGGCTCCTCGGCATTCAACACCGATGGAGCGACAGCGAAAAAAACCAGGCAGGCTATCTGACCAGCAAGCCGTGAGGCATTGCACAATGAGTTGGGGCGCCATGAGTTCATCGATCACGAACCGTTCGAGACGAGCTGGCTCAACGCGGAAGGAAGTAAGGGCGGCGGGGTTCGCGTGAAGGCAATACAGATCAACGACGACTGATGCATTATGATAGCCGATTCGCAGCAAGGTCGCCAAGCGATCTCAACTCGAACGATCAACGGCGGCGTCCCAACGCACCCGGGCCATGCGGTGCGAGGCATTGGGCCCCTCTTTCCACGAGTGAATTCAACCGCCCGGAAAGGGGTTCACGCTTTTGCATCGCCCGAGTTTCGCCGCAATCCAAGACGCATTGCGGTTTGCTGCAATCGTGCCAGTAGGCCGCCGCCATACGCCTGCTCGGCAGCGCGGTCAAAACGCTGGGCAAGGCGTAAGAATTCGTCGCCCCACCCGCTGCTGATGCTGACTTCCTGAATGGGACCCGTTGGGGCGAACAGCACGCTCAATTCTCCACGGGGCGGAAGGGAGCGTGACGCCAGGAGCGAGACCAGGCGATCTATTTCCCGGCACGCGGCCCCCGCATCTTTCCACGAAGACCATGCGAAATCGTTGTCGGGTTCGGCGAGCAGCGAACGCGCCTCGTCAAGAACGTCAATCAAGTTCTGTGGGGCGGCTCCCGTGCGTTTGTATTCCTCTGGTCGTCGGCGAAGTGCATGTTTGAGCATATAGAATTCGGGGCGAACATTCCAGGAATGGCTCCCTCGTTCCATGTAGATGACGCGCGCAACGACGAGTTGCTCTCCGCATCCTGGCGCCATCTGTCCGGGTTGGGCCGTTTTACTGCTACCCTTTCACGGGCCCCACTTTCGCAGGGAGGATCAGACCTAATCTCTTCAACAGCCTTCCCTGTCGCTAAAAAAAGATCGTAGCGGGCGCGCCACGGGAAAGCGGCGCGTCCCGCTACGAATTTCACGACGGAGCGACTTTACTTGGATGTGGAGCCCGGCTTAAGAACCCTCAGCGTTGAGAATTCGGCAACCGCCTGGGCCTGTCCGCAAGATGCGGCCATTCCAAATTGGCATTCCTCCTTCATCGGCTGCGTGGTAACCGAGCCGATCGACACTCCATTGATATAGCAGACGGCCTTTCTGCCGCTGGTGACGACGCGCAATTCCGCCGCGCCGCCCGGCTGCAGTTTGGCCTCTGCGGGAGCGGCCTTGAAAGGAATCGGACTTAACCAGCGGGTTTTCAAGAATCGCGATACTCCCACCGTCCCGTCGTCCGCGAGTTGCAGGTAGAAGTAATCATTGTCCGCCTGAGCCCAGAACACCAGGCCCGCCGCGCACCAGCTTTTCGGATCGTTGTCGCTGACTTGGACCTTGGCGCTCATGTCCAAATCGGTCGCCAACACCGCTCCGTTAAAGAATCGGTACGTGTACTGCGGCTCCGGCTTGACGATGAACTTATTGTCTTTCACTGAGGCCGAGCCCGATTCGACTCCCCACGCCGGATCGAACGTCGCAAAGTCGTCGGAAAAGATCAGGTTGGGATCCGTTGACGCCTCCTCGGGAGCAATGGCGTCGGGGCCGCTCGGCGCCACGACTTTCAGTTGCGAAAACTGGGCCGAGGCGGGCTCGCTTCCGGCATAGAAGAACGGCCCCATCAGGCCGCCGCCTTCCGGCGGCTTGCCTTTGATGGAAGCGAACCGTTTGCCGTTGAGGTAGAGCGTGGCCCAATTGCCGACCGTCACCACGCGCAGTTCGTTCCATTCCTCGGCGTCCGTCTTCAACGCGCTGTTGCGGCGCCACGACACAGGATACAGCCAGCGCTTTCCGTTCGTCGAATAGACGGACACCGTACTGGAATCGCTGATGGCAAACGCGTAGTACTGCGTGTAATCCAGGGCCCAGAAGCCAATGCCCATTTCGGCGCCCTTTTCCGCCTCCGGCTCCGCCAGACGGCAGCGAATCGTGATGTCTGCGTCCGTGTATACGCCCGACTGGTAGAAGGCCTTCATGCCCCACGTCGGCTTTTTGCCGGCGATGAGCAGCATGTGATCTTTGACCGCGATGTCCAGATTCTCGGTGCTGGACCCAAAGCTCGGATCGAGCTCCGAAAAGTCGTCTTCAAACAGGAGCTCCGGCTCCGCTGCGAAAGCCCCGGGCGAACTCGCGAAGCAAATCGCGAGAGCAAGACTGGCCGCCAACGCATAGCGGCTAACGGGAATGGTCATGACATGATCTCCACAAAGTTCAAAAAAACCAATCAGCCGTCGGCACAGTTCCGATCGGCTTCAAGGCGAAGTTCAAATCGACATCACCGTTGCTTCGCGAACGGCGTGCCAAATCCACGCGACTGACGGACGGTCGGCAATCTGGCCTGCCGCTGAAGTTGCCAGCATCGCTGTTGGACTTGTAAGCGCTCCAGGCCGATCGCGTTTCTCCATCGAGGCTCGTCGCAAGCCGCGACGCTTGGCATTCGGATTGCTCCTTTAACACGGCCGCGTACGGTTGTTTGAACGAAAAGTCACAGTGGAGCGATCCCAATGAATGCAAGAAATGTGTTGATCGGCGGCATCTTTTTGATGGGCGCGACGGGCGCCGCCCTGGGATTCGAGGACGGGAAAACCGTCCCCCGGGTAAAGTTGCCGCTCGAGGGATCGCCCGCCTTTCGCATGTCGCCATCGCAGCTTTCCGCCAGGCGATCCGGCGGAAAGAGCGAAGCAGCCCCCGGTCAGCGCCCGCCCTTCGCGTATGCGGATATGAACCGTGCAAAGGCGGCCCATCTGAGCGGCACATTGAGCCCCGCCGCACATGCCGCGCCTCGTTCCATGGCCGAGCGCAAGACGGAGCAAAGAACGCCTCAGGCGCCGCGAGACATGCTGCGGCTTCGCCCGGCTAATGAGGCGTCGGCGCCCTATCCCGGCGCCTCCGGCGCGTCCCAGCAACGCGCAGCGACAAACTTCGCAGGGCAGCGCGGCGCGGTCATCCCCCACCCGGCCGTACCGCATTAGAAGCGCGAGGCGGTCGCCTTGCTGATCATCCTTTCGTGAACGTGCATTTGCCAACCCCAGGTTCGGATTGAACAAAAATCGCCACTCAGCGAAATCGCGTCCGCCGGAGCGGAAGCAAGAAGCGGAACCAACTCGCCGGGCGCGGCCCCTCTATTTCAGGAGCGTCGATCGATGAAACGGAATATCTCACGTTGCATAAGCTTGTGCGCGCTGGCGTGCGGCTTGTTGGGGCTGCTCAGCCTGGACGCGCCAATCATGGCCCGCGAGCCGAGCAAGGCTGATCAAGAACTCGTGGCTAAGGTGGCGGCCAAGTACTTTGAAGTCGCCACCCCGGTCGAAGGTTGGGCGTGGCCGCCGCTGGTTGGCATTGCGCAGAGCGACGAGGTGAACGCTTTCGCCAGCATGGAAAAGCTCAAGGCCGGGCAGAAACCTGTCCTCAAAGAGTATTCCGACATCGTCTGGATTGACGTTCCCGCGTCTTCCCGGGCCGTACTGCCGGACAAGGTCGCCGTGGCGAAAGACCCGTCGGCCGGCAATGCCCAAGCCGCCCCCGCAGCTGGCGTCCCATCGGCTGACGCCGTGCCCGCCGATATTCAGCCCGCCGGCGACGTTCAGCGGCCCCAACCGTATATCATTCTCTTGCAGGGCTTCCTGGACCGGATCGTCAAGGGGCGAGAGGTCTACCTGGCCGAAACATTCGGGCATGAGCTTTCGCACGTTCTCTTGCGGCACGCCGAGAACTACGGCGCGGGCGGGGCCCCGCTCGTGGCTTACGCCATGACCAGGCAGCAAGAGAGCGATGCCGACATGCTCGGCATGAAGCTCTCGCTGCAAGCGAATTACCCGTACGACGAGCTGATCAAAGCCGTAAAGTCCTGGCGAGACTTGGACCTCTCGGGCAGTTCGTTCGCCGCGCTGCGTTCGACCCACCCCGGCTGGACCGACCGCGCGGCGTTGATCGACGAGCGGCAGGCGGAGTTGTGGAGTTCCATCAGCGCCTTCGAGAACGGCGTGTATCTGCTGATGGCGGAGAACTACAACATCGCCGATCGATGCTTCACGCAGGTCGTCAAGGAGGCGCCGAGCTGTTACGAAGCCTGGGCGAATCGGGGCTATGCCCGGTTGATGCGCTACTGCGACGCGCTGGAACCCGACGATCTGAGAGAAATGGCCTTGAACCACATCGTCGTCGGCGGCTTCTATTATCGGGCCCTGTCCCTGGAGGAGCGCGGAGTCAACGTCGACCTGTGGTACGACGCCGTAGGCGATCTGCGGGAAGCGCTGCGGCTCAAAGATTCGCTGATCCTGCCCAAGGCGAATCTCGCCCTGGCATATCTCGTCCATCCAAACCACAAAGAGCTGGGCAAGGCGGCGGAGCTGTTTGAACAGGTGACCGACGCATTGAAGCAAGGCGCGCTCGAAGAAGAAATCAGCCCTCTCGATCGGGCCGCGCTGCTGGTCAACGCCGGGGTGACGGAGTTTGCCAACGGCGATGCCAAAGCGGGCCGCCAGTTTTTCGACCGAGCCCAGACGATCTACCTGGAGGAAATGAAATCTCCGCCGGCGGGTCCGCTCGAGAGCGCCATGCTTTACAGTCAAGCGTCGCAATTGGCCGCGTCGCCCGAGCTGGCGCAGCGACAGCAGGCCGTGCAGCGGTTTGAAGAGTACCTCAGCACGACAAGCCCCGCCGTCGCCTGGTGGAACCTGGCTTACGACCATTATCAAGAGCTTTGCCAGTCGCAGAAGCTGACGGCGAAATCGCGCGAAGAGCTGGAACGCCCGCAGACCATCCATTTTCGCCCGGTCACCAGCATCGTCGTCGCAGACGGGAAAGAGATCGCGCTCAACGATCCTGTCTCCCAGGTTGTCGAACTGCTCGGCGAGGGGAAGAAGATTCCGGTCGTGCGTCGCACGAACATCTGCCGCCGCAAGTACGACAGCCTGGGGCTGGAGCTGTTGTGTACGGATCGCCTGATCGCCGTTCGGCTGCGGCAAGCCAAATCGCCGCCGCTCGTCCTGAGGGGCTCGGGACCGGGCGGGAAGACGACGCAAGTTCACGTCGGCATGCCGCTCGCCGAGCTGCAGCATCTGCTTGCCGGCGACGAGTCGGGCTGGGACAAGCGCTACGGCGCGCAGTACACGGTTAACTATCGCTACTTTTACCGGCTCGGGTTCGGAGTTGACGTCGACGAAGACGGCAACATCGCCGAGATCATTTTGGCTCAGATTCCCGCCGAGGCGAAGGTTCGATAACGGCCGCTTGGCGCCGCATCCGGCATCGCCGATTTGGGCGATGCCTTGAGGCCCCTTGCTCTGACTAGATCAATGGAACTCAGGACGGTTCTCCATGCATCGCGCTTTTATTCCTTGGGCGACGGCGTTTGTGGCGGCGCTGCCGTTTATCGCCGGCGCTGCCGAGCCAGGTTTGCGCATCGAAAGCCGTGCTTCCCAGGCCGCGGGCGATCGCTTCCCGCAGCAGCCATTCGTGCAAGGGTTCTCCCCTTCTGCCGGCGCGGAAGTCGTCGCTCCTGCCGTAACGTTTGGACTGCAGCCAAACCCGGCGCAGCGATCTCCCGAGCAGTGGGCGAAACTGCGAGAGCGAGACTCGCTTTCCGAGCGAGTTGACGGTCTGCTCGCCCAAGGGAAACTGGCCGAGGCCATGCAAGCGCTGGGCCGGATCATCAAGGTCGAAAGCGACGTACTGGGCGAACAAAGCGAAGACGTTGCCGATTCGTACGGCTGGCTGGCTGACGTCCAAGAGGCGGCTGAAGATTTCCCGGCGGCCGTGAAATCTCGCCAGGCCGCACTCAAGATGCTGACAAAGCTCTACCCGAAAGGTCACTACCGGGCGGTCGACGCCGGCCGGAGCCTGGCGACGACGCTGCAGATTGCGCGTCTCGACGCCGAAAAGCAGGATGCGATCGCCAAGGCCTACCGGCTCAACTGGCAGGTTCTTGAGCAATACCGGAACTATCAGTTCGCCGCGGCCGTGCCTGCCGCGCTAGAGGCCCTCGAAATCACGAAGAAGATTTTCGGCGATCAGCACCCGCTGTACGCCGATCGCCTGGAAATCCTGGCCTTGCTTTGCCAGGCGGTCGGCGACTTTGCCCGCGCAGAGCCGTTGTTTCAACAAGCCCTGGCGATCCAGAAGAAAGCTTTGGGAGAACAGCATCCCGATTATGCAAAATGCCTGAACAACCTGGCCGTGATGTATGAGCAGCGCGGCGAGTTGGCCCGCGCCGAACCGTTGTTCGAGCAGGCGGCGGCGATTTACAAGCAGGCGCTGGGAACGGAGCATCCGAGCTACGCGAAGAGCCTGAATAACCTGGCCGATCTGTATCGCCGCCAGGGCCAATACGCTCGGGCTCTGCCGCTGTTTGAGCAAGCCTTGGCGATCAAGCAAGCGGCTCTGGGCGAGGAACACCCCGATTACGCGACGAGCCTGAACAACCTGGCCGTACTGTACGATACCCTGGGCGACTATGCGCGCGGCGAACCGTTGATTCAGCAAGCCGTGGCCATCAGGAAGAACGTGCTGGGCGAGGAACATCCTGAGTATGCAAGCAGCTTGAGCAACCTGGCCGTGCTCTATGGGTTGACCGGCGACTTCGCCCGCGCCGAGCCGCTGTTCAAGCGCGTGTTGGCCATCCGAAAACAGACGCTGGGCCGATGGCATCCCGATTATGCGGCGGCGTTGAATAACCTGGCCGGGCTCTACAAATCGATGGGCATGTACTCCCGCGCGCTGCCGTTCTGCCTGGAGGCCTTGGAGATTGACAGAAAGGCGCTGGGCGAGAATCATCCCGACTACGCCACGCGTCTGGAAACCCTGGCCGATCTGTACTCTGCGATGGGAGACCGCACGCGCGCCGAACCGCTGTATCGCCACGCGCTGGCTATCCTCAAGCAATCGCTGGGCGAGGCGCACCCGGATTACGCGATGTGCCTCATCGGCCTGGCCGGCCTGTACGATTCGATGGGAGATTTTGCCCAGGCCGGTCCGCTCTACCTGCGGGCGTTGGCGATTCAGAAAAACGCTCTGGGAGAACAGCATCCTGAATACGCGGAAACGCTGCGGATGCTGGCGAATCTCTACGAGGAGATCGGCGACTTTGACCGCGCCGAGCCGCTCCAACGGCAAGCGCTGGAAATCAACAAGAAGGCGCTCGGGGAAGAACACTTCATCTACGCAAGGAATCTGAACATTCTGGCGGATTTTTATCGCTTCAAGCGAGATTACGTCCGGGCCGAGCCGCTCTACCTGCAAGCCTTGGCCATCGAAAAGAAGGCCCTGGGCGACGCCCACCCAGACCTTGTGATCACGCTGAGCGACCTGGCCATCCTGTACCAGGCGACCGGCGACTTTGGCCGGGCTGAAGAGCTCTTGAAACAAGCCTTGGAAATCACGCGCAAGATGTTGGGCGAGGACCATCCCGACTTCGCAGAGGGGCTCGACAACCTTTCTCAACTGTACCTGCAAATGGGCGACTATGCACGCGGCGAGCCTCTGGCTCGCCAAGCCTGCGACATCATGCAGCGCAACATCGAAAACACGCTGCCCGCGCTGTCCGACGCGCAAGCCATCGCCTTGTTCAGCAAGACCCCCGGGCCTGATCTCTGGCTTTCCATCGCCCGCGAGTTGCCTGAAATCGATCCGCTCCTGGCCTGGTCTCAGGCATGGCGCGGCCGCGGACTGGTCGCCGCCGCTGAACGTCAGCGCCGGTTGACAGCCCTGGCGGCTCCCCAGGCGGCGCCGCTGCTGACGGAACTGCGAAGCACTCAACAGCAACTGGCGCAACTGATCCTGGCGGCGCCCAGGCCGGAGCAGCGAGAATCGCGAGACCGGCGGCTCGCCGAGTTGAATGAAAACAAGGAGTCTTTAGAAAGACGGCTCGCCTACGCCAGCCTCGATTTCCGCCATGGGCAGCGGCTCGACGCCGCCGGGCCGGAACAATTGCTGGACCGGCTCCCCGCGGGAACGGTGGTGGTTGACCTCGTAAAGGTCCTCTATTATCAGCGTGAAACCGCCGCCGGCCAGCCCGACAAGGTGCGGACGGAAATGCATTACGAAGCCTTCGTCGTTCGGCGAAAGAGCGATTCCGCGAAGGCGGCACAAGCTGCCGGCAAGAACGATCCCGCCGTCGCCTGGATCCATCTGGGGCCGACCAGCCCGATTGAAGAGGCCGCCAACGCCTGGCGTGAAGCGGTGATCCAGCGCGACGAGCCGTCCGCCGAAGAGGACGCGCCCGAAATGATCCTGCGGCGCCTGGTCTGGGCGCCGCTCGAAGCGCATTTCGGCGGCTGCCAAACGGTGATCGTCATTCCCGACGGTCTGCTGGAGGTACTTCCTTTCAGTGCGCTGCCGGGCAAGACGCCGGGCTCCCAGCTCTTGGACGAATACCAGATCACGGTTGCCAGTCACGGGCGACAGTTGATCCAGTTGTTGGACGATCGGCCGGACTACGAGAAGAATCTGGTGCTCGTAGGCGGGGTCGACTACGATCACCGCGCGGCGGATGGTCCTGGTTCGCCCGCGGGCGGACTTCGCTTAAACCCGCCGGTCGACGGCCTGGCGGGGGCGCCGCCTCTCGATCAGTCGCGGCAAACTCGCTGGAAGTTCTTGCCCGGATCGAAGACCGAAGTGGAGCACGTCGCCCAGTTGTGGCAGGCTCCCGGCGAGACGACTCCCTTGTCGGCGCTCGGCGCCAGCGAGTCGGCGCTGCGCGCGGCGGCGCCAAGCGCCAGGTATCTGCACCTGGCGACGCACGGCTTCTTCGCCAATCCCGTCTATCGTTCGACGTTTGCGCTCGGCTCGTCGAGCGAACGTCTGTTCAGCGGGTTGGAGGAAGCAAAACGCGGCAACGTCATGGCTCGCAATCCGCTCGTCCTGACGGGCGTCGTACTCGCCGGAGCGAACTTGCCTCCCGAGACGGACAAGTTGGGGCTGCCCGTCGGCGAGGACGGAATTTTTACCGCCGAAGAAGTCGTGAACCTCGACCTGCGTGGCACGCAACTCGTGGTGCTGAGCGCTTGTGAAACGGGCCTGGGGGCCATCGGCGGAGGCGGCGAAGGGGTATTTGGCCTGCAGCGGGCCTTTCACCTGGCCGGTTCGCGAAACGTGGTCGGAACCTTGTGGCGCGTCAATGACGCGGCGACGATGGTTCTGATGACGGAACTCTACAAGGGCCTTTGGCGGCGCCAGCTTTCGCCGGCGGCCGCGCTCCGCCGCGCGCAGCTTGTGATGCTCTTGGCCTACGATCCCGACGCAGGCGCCCTGCGCTCCGACATCGACTTCGACAACAGCGACGAGGCCGCGCTGGCCCGACTTCGGAGCGAACAACTCGCCGAACTGGATCACGCGGTCCTGCCGCCTTACTACTGGTCGGCGTTCAGCTTCAGCGGCGATTGGCGCTGAGCTTGATGCAGAGGGGGAGCCCGAAGACATGGCAGGTCCCCGGTCACTTCGCCGCCTGCGGAGCACCGAAGATGCGGCGATTGAGACGCCGGGCGGCGAAAAACGCAACCAACAATAAGCCGAACATGGCCGGAAACGTCATCCAGGTCGCCCGCAGCGTGATCCCCATAAGATAGGGACTCGCGATCAGTTGAATCAGCGAAACCAAGGCCCATTCGAAACTCGGATTCGGCACGACGGGCGCCTCGAGCACCGGAACGACGGGCAGGCAGAAGACCGCCAGCCAGACAGCCGATGCGACGGCAATCCGCGCCGCAACTTTTGGAAACGGCTTCATCTCAAGTTTCCAAGCGCGTGCCAGGGGACTGACGTCCCCCGCTCGCCACCAGGCGAGCGGACGCGGACCCGGCGAGCCGGACAGGAATCGGTTAGCGGCGGCGAACAGCGCTGCCGCGGCCTTCATACACGGATGTGGCGCCCGGAACCGGTGCGCTGGTCGCCCCTGCAGTCGGCGCAGGACGCGCTGCTCGCGGCGGCTGGCTCCATTCGACAATCGTCTGCTTCACCGGTTGCGGCGGCTGAGGGCGCGTCACCTGACTGGTCACCGGACCGGACGACGCGTACGAATCACTCACGTCATCCTCTGCTTCCGACGCTTCCGGCAAAGCTTGTTCTCCGCGGCGATGCCATCCCGGGCTGGAGCGTCCTGCATCTCTCGGGTATCGCGAACCTTCGATGCCGGCCAATTCATTCGCACCGGGGCCCTCACCCGGACGATGCACCGGAACCAGGCGGCCGGCC
>DASZUP010000451.1:0-3530 GCA_035547635.1 Pirellulales bacterium | reverse complement strand
CGCAGCATCCGCAACGACGTGCCGGCGCCCGCGTGCATGGCGCCGCGGCCATGGACTGAGCCATCGATTAGCAGAGCAGTACTCATAGTCCGTCATTGTCCCGGGACGCCTGGCTTGCCGTCAAATCAAAGCCCATGCCGGCCCTGTTCCCCCCGCCCCCGCCCCAGCGGTCAACAGCGGAGCTGATATGGCCGCGGGCCGTGCGGCGAGGTGACAAAAGTACTGCCGTGCATGGCGCTTCCGGTTGCCGCCCGCGAGTCGAGTTCCTATGATGCTACTCAACGGGCCGGCTGGCCGCAGCCGCAAAACATCAGCATAACTTCTTCCCCACTAAGACCTTGATCACTTTCACGCTCTGGCATTGGCTGGGCTTCGGGGCGCTGGTGACCGTGCTGCTGGCGCTCGACTTGGGCGTATTCCACCGCAAGTCGCACGACACCACGATTCGCCAGGCCGCCAAATCGACATTGATCTGGTGCGCCTTGGCCATGGCCTTCAATGTCTACGTCTACTGGGCCGCCGGCATGGGCAAGGTCGGCCTGGAAAAGGCCAGCGAGTTTTTCACGGGCTACCTGGTCGAATGGTCGTTGTCCATCGACAACGTGTTCGTGTTCGCGGTGATCTTCACCTACTTCAAGGTGCCGAAGAAGTACCAGTACCGCGTACTGTTCTGGGGCATTATCGGGGCCGTGGTGCTGCGGCTGGCGTTCATCCTGGTCGGCACGGCGCTGCTGAACCACTTCCACTGGGTAATCTATATTCTTGGGCTGTTCTTGATCTACACGGGCATCAAACTCTGCGCCCACGACGACGAGTTCGACCCCGAGTCGAGCCTGGTGGTGCGCGTTTCGCGAAAGCTGTTCCGCGTGTCCACCGAGGATCATGGACAGCAGTTCTTCGCTCGCGAGGCGGGCAAGCTTTGCATTACCCCGCTGTTCCTGGTTTTGCTGGTCATCGACTTCGTCGATATCGCCTTCGCGCTGGACAGCGTGCCGGCGATTCTAGGGATTACGAAGGACACGTTCATCGTGTTCACTTCGAATATTTTTGCCATCCTGGGCCTGCGGGCGCTCTACTTCCTGCTGGCCGGCGCGATGGACATGTTCCGGTACTTGAACTACGGGCTGGCCGCCATTTTGGTGTTCGTGGGCGTCAAGATGATGAGCCAGGAATGGATTGAAGATCACTTGCTCGGCGGCGACAAGATTCCGCATTGGGTTTCGCTGGCGGTGATCGTGAGCTTGCTGAGCGTGGCCGTCGGCGCCTCGCTGCTGGCCGCGCGGCGCGAACATAAGCTGCCGGCGCATGACGAAGGCGACGAAGGGCCCGATGCGGAACGCCGCGCCTCAGCGGAAACGCACGGCGCCCACGGCAATGGAGATGCGCACGGCAACGGCGCCCAGCGCTCGGCCGTCTCCTCGCACGAGACTCCTGAAATCTCGCCCGGCGAGGCGGGCGCCTGAGCTCCTGTGGTTTACGAAGCTCCTAACTCATCGCTCCTGAATTCTCAGTTCCTCTCTCGTGGCCCACGTCCTGATTACCGGCGGAGCAGGTTTTATCGGCAGTCATCTGGCCGAGGCGATCCTGGCGCGCGGCGACCAGGTGACGGTGGTCGACGATGAATCGACCGGCACGGCCAAGAACCTGGCTGAAATCCAACGTCATCCGCGGTTCACGTTTGTGCCCGGTTCGGTTTCTGACCGGTCGCTGGTGGCCCGGCTAGTCGCCGAGACCGACGAGGTTTATCACCTGGCGGCGGCCGTCGGCGTGCAGTTGATCGCCAAGAATCCGATCCACACGATCGAGACGAACATTTATCCGACCGAGTTGCTGCTGGCCGAACTGCATCGCCAGCACGAGCAAGGCCGCGACGTCAAACTGTTTCTAGCCAGCACCAGCGAAGTGTACGGCAAGAACCCCAAGGCCACGTGGACGGAAGAAGACGACCTGGTCTTCGGCCCCACCACTCGGCCCCGCTGGTCGTACGGCGTGTCCAAGGCGGTCGACGAGTTTCTGGCGCTGGCGCACTGGCGAGACTACGGCTTGCCGCTGGTGATCGCCCGGTTCTTTAACGTCGTGGGCCCGCGGCAGACGGGCAGCTACGGCATGGTGTTGCCGCGGTTCGTCGATGCGGCGCTTGCCGGCAAGCCGCTGACCGTGCACGACGACGGCCGGCAGGTGCGCTGCTTTGCGCACGTGGCCGACGTAGTGCGGGCCGTGCTGGCGCTGATGCAGACCCCTGCCGCGCTGGGGCGCGTGTTCAACGTCGGCAGCGATCAGCCGGTGAGCATCCTGGAACTGGCCCAGCGGGTGACGAAAGCCGTCGATCCGGAGTTGCCGATCGAGTTTCAGAGCTACGCCGAAGCCTATTCCGCCGACTTCGAAGACGTCCGCAGCCGCGTGCCCGACCTGACGCGGTTGCGCGAAACCATCGACTACCGGCCGCAACACACGTTGGACGACGTGATCCGGGAAGTCGTGGCCTGGAAGAGAAATACCAAGGAAAAAGAATAAAGAATGCGCAACCGGCGAGCGAAACTCGGCTAACGCGATGCAGTCATTGGTGACTCGCAAGAGCGAAGCCAGCCGCGGAGCGGCGACAGGCGGTAGCCAGGGGCGCCAGCCCCTGGGATCGAAACAACTCGCCCCGTCGTCAGCCCCGTTAGGGGCGGCAGGATGAGAGCTCGCTCGGCCGCACGGCGTGAGGTATTACATGAGAGTTCTTCACGGCGCCTATTAGTTTCTCGAAGTCGTGTCCTAGGAAAGCGGCATGATGTTCTCGCCACGGCGAGGCTCCGTTCAACTGCCTGTCGCCCCTCTGGGGCTGGTCCCAATGACTTTGTGGTACGTTTTCCAGGGGCTTACGCCCCTGGCTATCTCCTGTCGCCGCTCTGCGGCTAACTTGCCCTCTCGGCGGTCGCCATGCCTTATCCTCATGTGATTCGACTGCGCGGACCGTGGGAATTCGAAGTCCTCTCGGGCGCCGATTCGGCGGCCTGTGAAGACGCGCCGGCCAGAGCAACGACCGGTAAAGCACGATTGCCGTGCGATTGGTCCGAAACACTGGGCCGCGCGTTTCGCGGACGGGTGCGCTACCGACGACGATTCAATCGCCCGACGGGCCTCGATTCACACGAGCGCGTCTGGCTGGTCGTGGAAGGCGTCGACGCGTTCGGTCAGGCAACTCTCAACGGCCAGGCGCTGGGCGAGGTGCGCGGGTATGCCTTGCCCGCAAGCTTTGACGTGACCGAATTGCTCGCGCCAAACAACGAGTTGTTGCTTGACGTCGAGCTGCCTGCAGATGCGGCTCCTGCGTCAAACGCAGTGCGGCCGGGGCGCGAGTCCATGCCGGGCGGACCGATCGGCGAAGTGCGGCTGGAAGTGCGATCGAGCGCGTATGTCGAACGGCTGGCAATCTGGATAACGGCCGCAGAGCGCGCCGCGCGACTGCACGTCAGCGGCCGGATCGGCGGCGCCGCGGCCATCTCGCCGCTGGCTGTGGTGGTCAACGGCGACCAGCGCGAGTTGCT
>DASZUP010000450.1:0-2055 GCA_035547635.1 Pirellulales bacterium | reverse complement strand
GGCATCTAATAGGTCGATGACAGCTTGAACGCGCGGACCAGCCAACCCCAAAGATTGAGACACCTGTCCCAAATCGATCGCAACCGTACTCGCCATAAGGCCTGATTCCGACAGCGAACTGATCGCCGCAAGAGTTTTCGTGAAAAATACTTAACCGTTTTCGCAATCTAGGCACTCGGCAATCGACTGTCAAGTTAGGCGAGTTGGCCGGCACGCATTCGGTCTCGTGCAGGCCGACTCATGCCGGGCGACTGGGAGCCTGCGCCGTTGGGAAAACGTCCTATTACCGAAAAATTAGATCGAACCCGCAGATCGCGTTTTGCCGATATAAAGCCAACGACCGCCAGTCGGTCGGGGGCGAGCGTAGCTTGCGCTTGCTCGGCGTCGGACTTGTTTGCGTCCGCCGTCGCAAGAGTCGTATGATCTACCACGTAAGGAAGCGTCTTCATGGCTCGCAGCCGCTTGCGCGTTTATTACGGTCCCGAAACGTCGCCCGCTCCTTCCTCGGGGAGCAAGAGCGAACGCAAGGTGCAAGTCCCGCTCGCTGAGATATTTCCGCTGTTGGCCGACGCCGTTCGCAACGAGCGAACCTGGCTTAAGGATTTCGAACACGACGAGATCAGCATTTCAACCGATCTCTACGAAGTCATCCTGGCTTACCAGTATTGCCGTCGTCCCTCAGCTTGACGATTCCTCGCCTTCGCAAGACGCGCCTTCTCGCCCGCTCAAGGTAGTCCCGCCGCCTGAACAAGCTAAAATTAGGCAATGGCGGACTATACGCTGCAGGTATCTGGTCTGACGATCTTGTTGGTCGTCGCGACCGCGGCGAGGACGGTTGAGGAACAGGCGTGGCAAACGCAGACTTTTCGCCGGCAGGCGAGCGTCCGGCGGCTGACGAGAGTCAGACCGCCGAATTGCTCAGTTCCAGCTTCGGCGGACACGCGGATCGCGATCGGGTCAGCGACCTGATCGCGATGATCAAAGAGTCGGCCGACAAGTTGGCTCAAGACAAGACCAGTCGCGGCGATCTCAAGATCTTGAGCCGTACGCTGCGCGAGCTGCGGTACGCGTTCAAGGTTTTCTCGCCGTACCGCGATCGTCGCAAGGTGACCGTCTTCGGATCGGCCAGAACGCGGCCTCACGAGCCCGCCTTCGAGCAGGCGGTGGCCTTCGGCAAGGCGATGGCGGAGCAACACTGGTTGGTTGTGACCGGCGCCGCCAGCGGCATCATGGAGGCCGGGCATCTCGGCGCCGGCCGCGAGAACTCGATGGGCCTCAATATCATGCTCCCCTTCGAGCAAGAGGCCAACCCGGTGATCGCCGGCGACCCGAAGCTCGTGCACATGAAGTATTTCTTCACGCGCAAGCTGATGTTCGTCAAAGAGTGCCATGCCGTCTGCCTGCTGCCCGGCGGCTTCGGCACGCTCGACGAAGGGCTCGAAGTGCTCACGCTGCTGCAGACTGGCAAACGCGACATGGTTCCAGTCGTGTTTCTCGAAGAGCCGGGCGGCAGCTTCTGGCGCGACTGGGACGAGTTCGTAAGGCGGCGCCTGCTCGGCGGGCGGTTGATCTCCCCCGAGGATCTTTCGCTCTACAAGCTGACGGATCGCATCGACGTCGCCGTCGAAGAAATTCTGCGGTTTTACCGCGTCTATCACAGCATGCGCTATGTGCGCAACAAGCTCGTGCTGCGTTTGCAGACGGCGCCCAGCGAACAACAGTTGGCGGAGATCAACGGGCAGTTCGCCGACATCCTGACCGAAGGACAGTTTCAAGTCGGCGGGCCGCTGGCCGAAGAGGACGAGCCGGAGTTGGCGAACCTCGCGCGATTGGTGTTTCGCTTTAATCGCCGCAATCTCGGCCGGTTGAGGCAGTTGATCGATTTCTTGAACGGGGGCTGAGCGAAGAGCGCGGAGTAGCGCGCGGCTTCACCGGTGCGTCGCAAGTTCGCGTTGTGAATTGCGAATTCGGACTTTCTGGCGTCCCTGCAACGCCCTTTTATGTAGCCCAGGCATTTATGCCTGGGTTCCACGCGCCGTTTAGGCCCCCCGGAAC
>DASZUP010000449.1:0-3733 GCA_035547635.1 Pirellulales bacterium | reverse complement strand
CCAAAAGCCAATTGAGAATCTCTTGCGGCACAGGCTTGCCCGAGTCGGCCCAACGCACGTCGGGCCAGGAGTGGCTGGGGAACCAATCAAGATCCTTGTGCAAGCCTTTCTTCAGTCCGCGCTCGGCCTCGGCCAGCAGTTTGCCGCGATCGAGATAAGGCTCGATGCTCTCGCCCAGCCGTTCGAGCGCCGTGAGCATGGCGTCTTTGGCGGCGTCCTGTTTCTCCTTGGCGAGCGCCTTGTGCAACAGCCCCGCCGCGTGCTTGCCGCCCGAGCGGCCGAGCCACTCGGCGGCGACGACGCGCGTCGGATAATCGCCGCTGGCCAGGGCGTCGGCCAGGCGCTGCGGCAGATCGGGAAAGCGCTCCATGATTTGCTGCGCGGCGGACCGATCGGTCTTGCCGGCGCCGATGGCGAGCTGCCAAATGCGGCCGACAAGCGCAGGCGGGAGCTGCTCGAACTTCGAGACGACTTCCAGCGTCCGCGTCCGCACGTGGCGCCATTCAAACGCAAAGCTGCCCGTAAGCGGGCGGTTGTCCAAGCCGTCTTCAAGCAAATCGAGATGCGCGGCAAAATAACTCTCAATCCCTTCGGACAGCCAGGCATGGCGTCCGAAGAATCCGCTCAGCAGATCGTAACCGATCACACGGTCGTCAACGCCGACTGCGTCTAACGCGGCGGCCAGTTCCGGCGCCGTGAAACCAGGCGGGTGCGTCTTCTGAAAGCGTTTCAGATACTCCTGCGTCATCCCCAGCATGGCCGGGCGTCCCCAGTGACGCTCGGTGATCCAGCCGACGAGCCCCAGCAAGCGGATCAGTTGAATCAAACGCACGTCGGGATGGGCGGCAAAATCGAGCACACGATCGAAAAACTCTCGCGAGTTAGCCAGGAATTCGGGCTCGCGGCTCAGAAACTCCGTCAGATCGGCGAGTTCCAACCGGCGGCAAAGCAACTCGAGCTGCGATTCGCCGTAGAGCGGCAGATCGGGCGCCGTATGCGCCGGGTATTGTTGGCGATGTTTCGCGCGTTGTTGGTTCACGTCCGTCGCCGCGCGATTGTAAGCCTCGATCAGCGCCACGACTGCCTGCCGCGAGGAAGGCGTGAGCGGCGCCTTCTTTTCGACCGCCGGCAACGGCGGCCGAGGCGCCGGCGCGTCGGATTGCGGAGCAGGCGCCTCCTGCTTGACTTCGCCCAACGCTTCGTTGATCGCATCCTGCAGCTTGGCGCTCTTCTCGGCCTCGCGGCGCGCCAGCAAAAACTCTCGCGACGCCTCGCGGGCGTTTCGACCGAGCCAGTCAATCGCGGCCGCGCGCTGGGCCGGCGTTCCGGCAAGGGCCGCTTGCTCGAAGTGCGGCCGGGCCTCGTCGCGAACTTTCGTCAACAGTCGCGACGTCCACTCGCGCACCGTCTTGGCGGGCCCCAGCCACAAGCGAACCAACTCTGCCACGAACGGCTGCGGCGGCGCCCCGCTCGTGGACAGCATGTGGAGCAACTCGACCTTGCGCGGGCTGCCGGCTTCCAACAGTGCGGCTGCGACGATCTCGCGATGTTTGACAACGCTCTCGGCAAAACCTGGCAGCCTGCTGATGACGTGCGCCGGCATGCTTTGGATGGGCTCTTGTCGCAAAGGACTAAACACCGCCCTGATTAGCCTGGCAGGGTCTTGCCCTTCGGCTTCGAGCATTTGCTCGACGAGCGGCAGCGGCATCGCAAGCTTCCGCTCGTCGCCGCCCGGCGTCGCAGACAGGGCCTGCAACAGCCAGATCTCCTGCAGGAAGAGCTCCAGCCACGGCAGGCCGCCATAGAACGCTTGAAACGGCAACACGACGGGCGGCCCTCCTTGGGCCGCAGCTTCGAAGAGCCTGGCAAGTCGCAAATAGGGTTCGAAGCCGACCGGTTCGACGGTCTCAAAGAACTTGATTCGCGCCTCGCCGTCGCGCGCTTTGGCTTGAAAAATGCGCAAGTCGTGGTTCAGCCGCAGGCGCTCGGCTGGCCGCTTCGACTTCGCAACGGCCGCCAGCACGTCCGCGTCTTCGCCGTCGACGATATACCGCACCGCTCGCTCGGCCAGCCCGGCGCCCGCTTCGTCAAGGGCCGCGAAATCCTGCTCCAACAGCGCAATCCTCTCGGCACTAAAGCCGGCAAGATTCTTGTACGTCGCGGTAGACATATCGACTCCCGAGGTGAAGGGTGCGTCAGGTCGCGTCGGCCGAACTCCCGCCGCATTCGCCGGTCCGCTCGCTCGCGGCATAGCCGGCCGTGGCGATGGCAAGCGATTCCTCCTGCATTGCAAGTCGGACCAGATAGGCTGTGCGAAGCAGCGCGGCGGCCGCTTCCGCCCGCCGGACTTCTCCCATAGCTTGGGGGGCGGCGCGCAGTTTTTCAACCAATTGGCCGATCGCCGCTGCGCAAATGGACAGTCCCAGGGCTTTCAGCCGTGCGACCGCCTGCTCCAGCGACTGCAAATCGCGACGGACGGCCGTGCCCGATTCGGCGATCGCTTCCAATTCGGATTCGATTCCCATCAGCAACACGCCCAGCGGCGTGGCGCCGACGAAGGGTTCGCTCAGGAAAAGCTCGGCGCTGATCTCGTCGCCTTCCTCTTCCTCAAGCGTTTCCTCCTCCCCGCCGCCTTCATGGACGGCGCCAGCAATCGCAGGCGCCGCGGTCCCCGCTGCGGCGTCGTCGAGCGTGAGATGGATCATGCCGCCGTCCGTGAACAGCGAGATCGGCTCAACCCACAACCGCCCGCCGGCCAGCCGCAAGCGGCCTAACGATCCATGCGTGTTCGTTGCGTCGTGCTGCTCCAGCATTCGCACGGCCGACGCGGTCTCGGGCGTGAATCGCAGGACGAGCGGCAACGAGCGTTGCTTCTCGTCCAGCACGATTCGCACCAGTTCTTGCCTCACTTCGTCGTACTGCGCCGGCAGCCACAGCGCCGGCCGCAAGGCAACCAGTTCGTCCTGCTCGTTGCGTTCGCCAAGTCCGCCTCCGAACAGCCGCCGGGCGCGCTCGGCCAGTTGCGACCAATCGGCAATGGCGCCTGGGACTTGCCGCGGATCGCTGTCGCCCAGCACCGCGGCCCGCGTGCTGGGCCTTCCCGAGAGGCGGCCGCCCGGATTGCGCCAGGCGCCGGAAAGCTGCAGCCGGCTGCGGCTGGCCCCCGCCGGCGTCGAGCAACCGCTCCAGGGACCATAACCATGGTAACGCCTGAGCGGATCAAAGCCGGGCGTGCCCGCGGGTCGGGCGTCGGTCCAACTCGACCAATTGCCGAGCGTCTCGTCCCAAAAGTAAACGGTCAGCCCCGCATAGCCGCTTTGGCTTCGCCAGCGCTCGGCGCCAAGGCCAACCAGCGAGAGATTGCCGACTTGTTCGTAACGCGTGCGGTGCCGCCCGACGAGCCGCGCCGTTGGATTAGCCAACGCCGCCGCGAGGGCCGCCACGCGCGCGCCTTGTTCCAAAAGCTTCATCGTGCTGGCCCGGGCATCGCGCCGCAAGCTGTGCCCTGCCGCCTCGGCCAGCGCGGCCAGCCAGCGTTCCAGGCGCGGCAAATCAACGCCATGGCACGAAACGGCCAGCGTTTCCAGCCGCTGGCGAGTCGCTTTCGACAAGCGGGCAAGGCCGATGCCAAACATCTCGCCCAATATGTCATTGACCGAACCCAGCACTTCCTGGCGAGTTCGCGGCGCGTCGGCCGCGGCTTTCAACTCGCTGGGCGTCGCGACGATCGTCC
>DASZUP010000448.1:0-3477 GCA_035547635.1 Pirellulales bacterium | reverse complement strand
TGGTCGGCGAGGCGCAATTGAAAGAGACCATGGCCGCGGCGCTCATCCTGCTGAGCTTCTGGCGTCCGGAGCGGCAACTGGTCGATCCGTTTTGCGGTTCGGGCACGATCCCGATCGAAGCGGCCTTGATCGGCCGCAACCTGGCGCCGGGTTTGAATCGCACCTTCGCCGCGGAGAACTGGCCGGCCATTCCCGCACGGCTCTGGGAAGAGGCTCGGCAGGAGGCTCGCGATCTGGCGCGGCCCGACTTGCCGCTGCGCATCATCGGCACGGACAAAAGCGAAGAAGCGTTGAGCCTGGCCCGCTACCATGCCGAGCAGGCCGGCGTGAGCGAGCAGATTCATTTCCAACAGCGCGACTTTTACGATCTCACCAGCAAGAAAGAATACGGCTGTGTGATCTGCAACCCGCCCTACGGCGCGCGGATCGGCGAACACGACGAATTGGAAGACTTGTATCGCGCCATGCCGACGGTCCTGCGGCGGTTGAAGACCTGGTCGCACTACGTGCTGACCGCCTTCCCCGATTTCGAGACGCTCGTCGGCCGCAAGGCCGATCGCCGCCGCAAGCTGTACAACGCGCGGATCGAGTGTACATACTACCAGTTTTACGGGCCGAAGCCCGGCACATACTTGGCGCCCGATGCGGTGCAGCCGAAAGAAGATGACGAACTCGGAACTCGGAGCTCAGAACGCGGAGCGGCGGAGGAACAATCGGCCCTGAGCCAGACGACCTTGGCGAGCGGGGGGCTTGAGCCCTCTAGTCCGGATGCAGATCGCGAAATGCGGAACTCGGAACGCGGAAGTGCAGACCGAGCGGAACCCGTCGCAGACATACGAGAAACGGAACCCGCGAGAGCCAAGCCGAAGCCGCCACCGCCAATCGCACGGCCCGCGTTCGGCGGATTGTCGGCGAAGTCGAGAGAACAAGGAGAACTGTTCGCCCGCCGCCTGACGACCCGGGCGAAACACCTGCGGCGCTGGCCGACAAAACGCGGCATTACCTGCTTCCGCTTGTACGATCGAGACGTTCCTGAAATCCCTTTGGCCGTCGATCGCTATGAAGACTGTCTGCACCTGGCGGAGTACGAACGGCCTCACGACCGCTCGCCGGGCGAACACGCCGACTGGCTCGACTTGATGGCCCGCACCGCCGGCCAGACGCTTGGCGTGGCGCCATCCAACGTGTTCATGAAACGCCGCGAACGGCAACGAGGCGCGGCGCAGTACGAACGATTCGCCGATTCCGGTCGGACCATCGTGGTCGGCGAAGGCGGACTCAAATTCCGGGTCAATCTCTCGGACTATCTCGACACGGGATTGTTTCTCGATCATCGCATCACCCGTTCGATGGTTCGCGAGCAGGCTGAAGGGAAGCGGTTTCTGAATTTGTTCGGCTATACCGGCTCGTTCAGCGTCTACGCCGCAGCCGGCGGCGCCGCCGCAACAACAACCGTCGATCTGTCAAACACCTACCTGCAATGGGCCGAGGACAATTTTCAACTCAATGAGCTCGCTGGGCGCCGACATCGCTTCGTTCGCGACGACGCACTGAGCTTTTTGAAATTCCATCCGCCCGGGGCCGCGTACGACCTGGCCGTGGTCGATCCGCCGACTTTCTCCAACAGCAAGAAGACCGACGACGTCTGGGACGTGCAGCAAGGCCACGCGGAATTGCTCAGGCTGCTGATTGCCTTGATGGCGCCGGGCGGCGTCATCTTTTTCTCGACCAACTCCCGCCGCTTCAAACTGGCGGAAAGCGAGTTGCACGGCGTCAGCATTCGCGAAATCAGCCGGCAGACCGTGCCCGAAGACTTCCGCAACCAGCGCATTCACCGCTGCTGGCGAATGGCGGTGGGGGAGACGGGCGATGGCGCTCCATAGAACCAGGGCCGTTCAATCTTAACGATCGCTAAGACGCTGTAATGGGGCCGGGTGGCTGGGGCTGAGCCTTAGCGAATCCCCAGAACAAGTTCGGTCTGGGGCGCGCCGCGTTTTGCCCCGGGCGCCGCTCATCCAAAAGTGAAAGATGACGCCCGAGAAGTGAAAGGCCTTGCTCCGTAGTACGTCGTGCGTGGCGGCCCTTCACGCCGCGTGGTATTCTGTCCATAGAGACAGGCAGCGTTGAAGCTGACGCCGGAACCGCCGGAATTTCCCAGGAACGCTTCCAGAGGGCCAACGTTCTTTATGCCAAGCGAGCAGGAAGCGGCTGTGCGGCGGCAGCCTCGGCCGATCTCCCGCCGACGGCGATGGCTGTTTCGCCTGGCGGCGATCGGTTTCGGCTGCTTGCTGCTCGGCGCTTTCGAAGGGCTGTGCAGGCTCTGCGATTGGGGCCGGCCGGAGTTGCACGACGACCCGTTCGCCGGTTTTCGTTCCGTCCGTCCGCTGTTCGTGCTGAGCGAAGACGGCGCCCGCTACGAGATTCCCAAGGCCCGGCAGACGCACTTTCGCCCGCAATCGTTTTCAGCTCGCAAGCCGGACAATGAGTACCGCATTTTCTGCCTGGGCGGCTCGACGGTCCAAGGCCGGCCCTATGCGGTCGAAACCGCCTTTACGACCTGGCTGGAGCTCAGCCTGCAGGCGGCCGACGCCCGTCGACATTGGAATGTCGTCAACTGCGGCGGCATTTCTTACGCCAGCTACCGGCTGACGCCGATCCTGCAGGAGGTGCTGCACTACGAGCCCGACCTGATCGTGATCTGCACCGGGCATAACGAGTTTCTCGAGGATCGCGAGTTCGAGCACGTCCGCGAGCGCGGCAAGCTGCTGAACGCGGCGCTCGCGGCCGCCTCGCGACTGCGGATGTTCACGCTGATGCGTGAAGGCTACGTTCGCCTGCACGGCGCGTCGTCAACTGACCCGCCGGAAGGCCGGCCGTTGCTGAGCGAAGAGGTGGAAGCTCTGCTCGACTATCGCGGCGGCCTGGAGAAGTATCGCCGCGACAACGCATGGCGCAGCGGCGTGATCCGGCAATTCAACTTCCATCTGCAGCGCATGCTGCAACTGTGCCGAAACGCCAAAGTTCCCGTCGTGCTTATCAACCCGGTCTGCAACATCGGCGACGCGCCGCCGTTCAAGTCCGAGCATCGCCCCGACCTCAGCAGCGCGGATTTGGCGCAGTGGGATGCGCTGCTGGACAAGGCGCGAGAGCGGTTCCGCCGCGAAAGCTACGATCTGCACGCGGCCGCGGCGCTGCTGGAACAAGCTTGTGAAATCGATCCCATGCACGCGGGCGGCTGGTACACACTGGCCGAATGTTACCGGGCCATCGGCCGCATGGACCAGGCTCGCGAAGCCTACCTGCGAGCGAAGGAACTCGACGTGTGCCCGCTGCGCATCCTGGAGCCGATGCACCAGGCGATCCTCGATCTGGCCGACAACACGAACACTCCGCTGGTCGACGTCCAACGACTTTTCGAGCAAAAGAGTCCCCATGGCATCGTGGGGAGCGATCAACTGGTCGATCACGTTCATCCGT
>DASZUP010000447.1:0-4196 GCA_035547635.1 Pirellulales bacterium | reverse complement strand
AGTTCCGAGATCCAAGACGGCAATTCTTTGCTGATTGGCTGCATTCCCGCCTACGAGCAACGAAAATTTTTCTACATCCTGCTGACGGCGCGCAATCTTGAACTCTGATTCGAGCGGGAGAATCGAACCGCGAGTCGACCTCGCAGGTTGACCCGGCCTTGATTTCCGCTCGTACTCCGAACTTCTGTCACGCCGGTTGCTCGGCCACATTCAACTTGGCTGATTCCGCTTTGGCCGGCGCAGGCCCGTGGCCCGCTTTGGGAGCGAAGACCAGCACGGTGACGGCGCCGGCGGCGACCATGATCAACCCGGAATAGAAGATCGGGTTGATGGCGCCCACGTCCTTGCCGATCAGGCTGACGAACGTGTTGATGACCGGAGCGCAGCCGAAGACCAGCGGCATGACGTAGATCGGCTTGCCGCCGAATGTGAAGGCCATGATGATGCCCAGCGCCCCCAAGGCGCCAGCGGCGCCGCCCGCCAGGCTCCACAGGCTGCCGTTGACGGTGAATTCGCCGTGCTCCACGATCACCTGCATCAAAGCGACCGGGCCTAGCACCGCGATGACAAAGTACGACACGCCGACGCAGATCAGCGGCCGCAAGCGACTTCCTTCCATCAGCATCTGCCCCTTGTGCAGCACGGGACCGTACACGCCCCAGGAGGCCGCCGTCAGGGCGACGAAGAGCAACACCATCCACATATCGGCGATTCGGTGCGTGGCCGACTCCTTGGCGGGCGCCTTCGGCTTGGCATCTGAAACTGGATTGGCGTCTTTCTCGCCGGCCGCGGCCTTGTCGTCCTTGGCGGCGACCGCTTTTGCACCCTTGCTGGCTTCCGCCACCGCCGGCTTTTTCGCCGAGGCGGGCGCCGGCTTGAACACCAGCACGGTTGCGGCGCCGGCGGCCACTACGATCAATCCGGCAAAGAACAACGGCCCGGGCCGAGGATGCCCCTTGGAGGTGAACATCGTATAGAAAGTGTTGACCACCGGAGCGCAGCCGAACACCAGCGGCATGACCAGGATCGGGCTGCCGTGGTTGGCAAAGGCCAGAATGATGCCCAACGCGCCGATGGCGCCCGCGGCGCCCGAAAGCAGGCTCCAGAACGTGCCGCGGGCCGTCCAGCGCCCTTTTTCGCCGCGAAAGTGCAGCAAGATGCTCGGCACGACGATGGCGATCAGAAAATAGGCCACGCCGACGCAAATAAACGGTTTCAGATGCGGCGGGTGCGTCGCCTCGGCCGTCGCCATGCCGGCCTGCCCGACGCGCAACACGGGTCCGTAGACGCCCCAGCATAAGGCGGTCAGGGCGATAAACAGCAACACCAGCACAAAGTTTTTCATCGGCAGGCTCAGATCTCAATCCGGGAGCAAAATGTAGAGGGCTCATTCTAGCACGTCAGCGGCTCATTTGCAGCGCCGCCGTCGTCCCTGGCCTTACGGTTACGGCCCTATTGGGGGCGCCGATCGGGGGCGCCTTCGCACCGGGGTTTCACCTAGCGGAGAAGATGGCGAGCGTCTTGCATTGCTCAACTGCCCGCCGGGGCGGCAGGCGGCTGCAGCGCATCATCGGATAACCTCTGTGCCGTATCGTCCAGCACGGCCAAGACTCTCCGTGTCCAATGCTCGTCGTCCGGACGAACCACAACAACTCGAAAGCCGTGTTCCTCGCCTTCCATCCGCACGCCTTCCGAATCGTCTACGTGCAAATCGATTCCAAATGCCGGCGGATACTTCGAGGGCAGGCGAGAAAAGCTGCGCCCCGTCAACTCTCGGCAATGTCGCTCGCTGTTAACGACGCCGTCGACGCGAATGCCGTACAGCGACAACCAGAGCCGAATCCGAAACGGCGTGCGTCCTGACGTGGTGTAAATCCAGACGCTGCAATTCCGATTCCGCAACTCGCGCACCAGCGAGCGGGTCCCAAGTCGGAGCGGCTCGCCAAACCACCGGCACGCCAATGCCGGAAATCGTCCTGGCTCGACCGGAATTTCCGCGGAGCGGCAAACCAGCGTGTCGTCAATGTCAAAGGAAATGCGCATTGCGAAACTGCCAAGGTCACGGTTCATCGGGCGGCGGCCAAGCAACGTGGATTTCAGAAAGCCTGCGCCCGGGTGCTGTTGGGGAACGTATTGTTAGCCGGCGGTCTCCTCGTTCATCTCGGCCAGCATCTTTTGGTAAAGGGCGCACCGTCCTTGATGATATTTCACTTCAGCCTCGTGCAGTCGAATCGCGTTCTGCAGGTGCGATTTGCGAAGGACCGAGGGAACTTGAAGATGATCGGGCATCGGCTCGTAGGGAGTAAAGCCAACGGAAGGAGGCCGCGGCGCTTTCGGCTTGAAAATCTCCGGCAACGCCTCCCACGGTGAATCGGCGTTTGTCGCACACCACTCGTTGTCCATGATCAGATGGGCGCCGTTGGCGACATGGAATGTGAGCGGTCGACTTGCGCCGCCGTCGACAACGGCGGGGTAGGGATGCTTGAGCCATAACGGCGAGACATGCATCCCCGCATCCGTGAGCTGAGCGATTACGTTCTGCGAATATGCGACGTGTTTGCAGCCGAAAACCGTCTCGTGCAGCACGAAGGTTACAAGAAAGCGCGTCAACGAATGATCAAGCGGTTGCCATGGTCCGTCGTCAATGCGGACCCACGCGGCAGGATCGTCGCCGCTGCTGTCGGCGCCAGCTTGCCACACGCCCTGATTTTCATGGATGAAGACGAGTTTCCCGTCGCTGATCGACAGTTCTTCAAACAGAACAAGGCAGTCCTGGTTGCCCAGCAGCGTGTCCCAGTAGTGTTGACCGTGCCACTCGCCTGCGTAGCCATACAGCCACGCAAGAGGTTTCGGCAGCCGCGTTTGTTCAATCTTCTCGGCCGCGATTCCGAACCAGGTCTTCCGATCGCCGTGCCAGCGATCAATAAACGCTTCGAGCCGCAATTGCAGATACAGCGGATCGTCTTCGCGATCAAACATACGTGCTTCTTTGCCAGCTAACGGTCGCGCTGACCGGGCCGCCGCTCCGGTTCAGCGTTTAGTCAGGCGCGCCTTGCTCTCAATCAAATTCTGTCGAATGTGTTCATTGGACTCGGACAGGAGAGCCGCATCAATTGCCGGCGCCAGCCAATCCGAGTGCTCGGGAAAGTTGCCAAGCGTTTCAGCCACAAGCGCGCCCAATCCCTCTTGATTGCCCAGGTAGGGCAACAGCCGTGGGAGGCCGGCGGCAACGCCGCGATGGATTGCTTCCAGCGTCGAGCGTTCTTCCGTACGCGCCTCCTCCAGGGATCGGCCCTGCCTGGCAAGCGTGCTTCGCATCGCTGCTTCGCCAACGGCGCGAATTCCGTATTGTATCCAGCCCTCTCCGGTCGCGATGCATCCGAGTAGAGAGACCGCGATTTCGTCGGCGCCAGGTTGGAACTCTGCGTCGCCTCGGTTGGCCCGACGCGCTGGCGCGCCGCCCTCATCGCGATTGACCGGGCGATTCAGCAGTTCGAACAGGAAGGGGACGACTGCGGCCGAGGCGGAATAGACGGTCCCCTGATGCCATATCCTCTCGTGCAACTCATCGCACGCCTCAAGTCGCACGTCCGTATCGTTGGATAGCAGCGACCGCAGGAGCCGCGGCACGTCGGTGGCCGGACCATGAGCGTGGCTTAGAGACGACCAGTCGATGACGTCGAGACCTTCGAGCATTCAGCTTCCTTCGCTGCTTCAGGGCTGCGTTTGCCGTACCGCGGCGATCCAATTTTCAGTTTCAAGCGCGCTCGGCTCAGCATCTTTAATAGGTTGATTCCAGTGCAGCGATACCAGCGCAGGGCGCCTTCTATTTGCAGCGGCGGCCGTCACGAATTCGGGGTGACGCATGGCCGCCCGTTGCGGTAAGCAGTCACCGTAACTTCGGTGCCGGTCTCGATCCATTGGCCGTCGGCTGACGAAACGGCCATCTTGACGCCCTCGATATCAGCGTCGCCCATAGGGCGCAATGAGGAAAGCACCGTGCCGGTCTTGCCTAATAGTTCTCCGGCGCGTTGGTCTAACCGGGCGGAATCAACCGACGGGCCGGGCGGGTGAAGAATGAGGTGGGGGAAGCCAAAAGACCATTCGCGAATCAACTGCGCAGCAGCCCACAGCCCGACTGCGCCGCCATCGGGGGCGCCGCCCACGAGGAAAGCGATGGCAATTCCGACTCCCAG
>DASZUP010000446.1:0-8804 GCA_035547635.1 Pirellulales bacterium | reverse complement strand
CGAATCTATTCCGGGCGAGTCCTGGAACAAGACGGATCGGACCAGCTTGCCGTCGAGCTGCGAATTAATGACGAAGACGCCGGACTGGCCGTGCGACTGGTCGTCTCGGCGCAAGAGGCCGAGCAATTGAGCGAGGCGTTGTCGGTCGCCAGGCAAGAACTGGCGGCGGTTTATTAACGGATCGTTTTGCCGGGGCGCTGGCGGGCGCCAACCATCAGCTCGTCGAAAGCCGGCAAGCCCGCTGCGCAAGCAGAACCCTGAACTTCGCAACTCAGGGAACGCTAGACTTCTCGACAGGCGTCGCTGGCAGCGGCTCAGCCGCAGTTACCGGCGCGGCTGCGTCGGCGTTGTTCGCAGGCTCGGGCGGAGGCTCTGGCGGAGGCTCTGGCGGCGCCAGCACGATGGGCAGGTTGAGAAAGCCGGCAATCTCGCTGGCGGCCCGCTGCGCCGCAGACTCATGCGGCAAGCGAAAGATGGTCAAGCGCTCGCCGCTCGGCCCGCCCAAGCTGATCTCCCACGGTTCCGACGGATGAAAGCCGGGGCGAACCACGAGATTTGCGAAGCCGCGCAAATCGTAAACGGCCTCGTGCCAGCGCCAGCCAAAGCCTTGCCAGAACGTGACCGTTTGTTCTTCGCGATCAAACAACTTTCCGCGGCGCGCCAGCAGCAGCGCCAAGCCGGCCGAGGCCAGCAGCCCGCCCAATACGGCAACCGTACGTTCGGTATGCGCAAGCTCGCCTGCCGTCAGCAACACTGGCGAAGCGGCCAGCATGGCGCCCGCCAGAAAGACGGCGCAGCCTAGCAGACGGAAGCCGCGGCTGAACCGTTGGCGATACGCCAACTGGTGCTCCCAACCGGTTTCGATACGCGGCATCGCACGCTCCCGCCGAACCTCTAGAGCTTCGGCAGCGGCACTTCGACCGGGCGAGGCAGTCGCCGAGGTTGTTCGCTGCGTCGCTGGTTCGACGGCTTGGGCGGAGGCGTTTTCGGCGGCGTCTTCTTGGCGGGCGGCCGCTTGGGAGGAGGGGGCGGCGGCGGCTCGTAGGCCTCGTTCACCTTAAAGCCGAACGGCTGGGCCAATTCTCGCTGGGCCAACAGAGCCCAGGGCGTACCCGGGTTCTCAGCAACGCAACGTTCCAGCAGCCGCTCAGCTTCCTTGGCCATCTTCTCACTCTGGCTGCCGAAGTGGGTGGCCGAGTCGGGCTTGAACTGCCAGCGGTTGGATTTCTCATCGACGAACTCGGCTCCCTTGCCTTTCATCACGGCGCAAGCCCAGTTGTACTCGTTGCAGCGCACGTTCATCGCCAGCAGCCGGCCATAGGTCAGATCGTACCAGGCGCGCCAGCGCGGCGAAGTCTCCTTGGCGTATGCCTGCTCCAATCCGCGTTGATTGAAGGCAGCCAAGGCTTGCTGGATGGTCGGCGCGTTGTAGGCCACCGTCTCTTGCGCTTCGCGCAGCTCTTGAAAGTATGTCTTCCCGGTCGGAGAGAATCGCAGCCGAGGCGTGCCCTTCAACTTGTGCCGCTGCGTAATGTCGACCGCCGACAGCACCGCCCGGCGGAGCGGGCTGGACGCAACCTCTCGCATATACATGGCCGGCGATTCGTATTCCGGCGTATAACGCAGCATCACGTCCAGCGAAAACGGCGATCGATCCGCCTTGTGATCCATAATGAAGTACGCGCCGCCCGTCTCCTTGACCAGCCGCGTCAGCGCGAAAGGGGTCAGCCCCGCGCGCAATGAATCGTATTGATCGCCTTCGAACCAATAAGGCAGGTGCAGCCGCTCGTCGCGGACGGAATCCGGGCCGCGGTCGACCGGCAGGTTGTACGTTTTGCCGTTCGTGTGCTGGTAGGCGATCGTGCCGCGTTCTTTGCCCAACATGGCCGAAGGTCCGACGACGTAGACCGGAATCACATTATTGCGGCAGAAGGTGACGGCTTCTTCCAGCCGGGCGTAATCATTGCCCGACTCGTCAGTCCAGATCACGAACAGCTCGCGGCAATGTTCGGCCAGCCGCTGGCGCTGGTAACGCACCACGCAGGAGATGACCGTCGAGAACACGTTTTCCACGCCCGACTCGTCGGTTGGCACGCTGCGAATGGCGGAGATGATTTCATCGGTCGTGCTGCCCGGCGGCACCAGCTCCTGGGCCTGCTCGCCAAAACCGATCACGGCGCTGCTCAAGGCGTCTTGCGTCGTGGCGCCCAATTCATCCAGTTCGCGATAGATCCGTTCCAGTCGGGCGGCCGCCTCCTGGCGATCGGCCTTGAGGCTGATCGAGGCGTCCATCATCCAGACGACCAGCACCTTGCTGGTTTCCAAATTGGCCACAATCTCTTCCGTGATCCGATCGACGGCGCCGTCGACGGCCAGCACTTCTTCGCCCAGCGATCCGGCATGCTCCAACCGCTCGTCAAGCTGCAGACCTTCAATCTGGGCGGCGGGCGTCGGAACGGCGATCTCGGCGGGCAGGTCGGTGACCGTGTTGACCCCCTTGAGCGAAGCCTCGCGATCGAAGACCGACGCCATCGACATGGCCGTCACGCTCAAAGCCGTCGAGGCAGGGTCATCCCGGGCCTCGGCCATTTCGTAGTCGAACTCGGGCGGTTCGAGCGGTTCGGCCTCCTCGCTGACCGTCACCTCAAGATGCTCTTCGACGTGAACTGCCTGTTCCGCAATAAACTGCGCGAGCACCGCCAACAGAGCCGCGTGCGCCACGGCGCTGATCACGGCGCCCTGAAAGAAACGCGTGGAACCGGAGGCCCCCGGCGCGGGAGGCAGGTACGGATGCTGATCGGCTTCGGGCTCGTCGACCCAAGGCTCCGCCAGGCATTCAGCCAATCGCTTGAACAGGGACTGCATGATCCGATCTCCCGCCGCGAGATGCACAGAAGGGAGTATAGCGCCACTGTTCAGGGTACGCGAATCCCGCCGCCGGAGCAAGCGAACCCGGACGGCGAGCGGCGACAAAGTTCGGAACAAGCGTGGACGGCCCGCCCCCGCTGACGCGGCCACGCCGATTGCCGGATCAACGTCACCAGGGGACTGACGTCCCCCGCTCGCCCGGGCGGCGAGCGGATGGCACAATCAGCGCCCGGCGGCGAGCGACTTGACAACGCGCATGGGGGCGGAGATGTTGCCGCAAGCGTCAATTTCCCGCAATTCCGCTTCCAGCCATTCCGCGTCTTTGCCGTAAACGCACTGGGCCGCAAACACACCGGATCCGCTTATGCCTCGCGAAAAAACCTTGCTGGCCGTGGGGGCCCATTATGACGATTGCGTGTTTGGAGTGCCCGGCATCCTGCTGCAGGCGGTCGCCCGGCATTACCGAGTCGTGATCCTGTCGCTGATCGGCGACTACAGCAATTGGGCGCCGATCGGCAACCGGCAGCAGGAACTGATTGACGGGACGAAAAAAATCTGTCGCGAGTACGGGGTCGAGATGCGGTATCTCGATTTCCTCTCGCACCGCTTCGACGTCAACGACAAGACCAAGCTGGCCGTCGCCCGGGCCGTGGCCGACATCGAGCCCGATATCGCACTCTATCTCTGGCGGCGCGACCACCATGACGACCACGTCGTCGCGTCGCAGTTGAGCGAGATCGCGCTGCGTTACGCGGGCCCGCTGCTCGAGCGCCAGGTAAAAAACGCGCGGTTTCAGTTTCTCTACGACAACGGTCCGCGCCACACGATCGGCTTCGAGCCCGACACGTTCGTCGACGTCAGCGACGTCTGGCCGACGGCCATCGATTGGCTGGGCCGCTTCATGGCCCTGGTCCGCAACGAGCCCTACGAGTCGGGCAAACTCGACGGCGCCCAGCAGATGAAGGAAACGCTGGCCGCTTATCGCGGCAAGACGTGCGGCGTGCGTTACGCCGAAGCGCTGCAAGCGGCCAATCAATATCCACAAGACATCCTGACGATTTAGGAGCTTTGACATGATGACAATGCGTTGCACGGGCACGCTGGCGGTCGCTCTCTTTCTGGCGAGCTGTGCGCCGCGGGCGATTAAAGCCGCGGAGACGCTCGATCCGGCCCAGGCGAAGAGTTCGGCCGACGGGGCGCTGCTGTGGTACGACCTGAAAAGCTTGCCGATCGAAGGGCAAGGCTGGACCGACACGAAGGCGCCGTACGATCGCCTGCCCGGCAAGGCGGAAGACGTCGTGCGGCCGGCGGTCTGGCGTCTGAGCCAACACTCGACCGGCATCTGCGCACGATTCACGACCGACTCCACGACCCTTCGAGCCCGCTGGACGTTGACCTCGCCGAGCCTGGCCATGCCCCACATGCCGGCGACCGGGGTGAGCGGGCTCGATCTGTACGTCAAAACGGAAGGCGGCCGTTGGCGCTGGCTGGCAAACGGGCGCCCGACAAAGCCGACGAATGAAGTCTTGCTGGTCGGCGGACTGCCGGAAGGCGTCCGCGAGTACCTGCTCTACCTGCCGCTGTACAACGGCGTCTCCAGCGTGGAACTCGGCGTTCCCAAAGCGAACAAACTGGCCGCGCCTGAGCCGCGGCCGGCAGGACGAGAAAGACCGATCCTGTTTTACGGCACCTCGATCACGCAAGGCGGCTGCGCTTCGCGGCCGGGCATGGTTCACACCGCCATCCTGGGACGCAAGTTCGATTGTCCGGTGATCAACCTGGGCTTTTCGGGAAATGGCAAAATGGAACCCGAGCTGGCCGCCCTGCTGGCAGAACTCGATCCGGCCGTCTTTGTGCTGGATTGTCTGCCGAACATGAACGCGCAAGAGGTGACCGAGCGCGTGGAGCCCTTCGTAAAAACGCTGCGAAAGGCCCATCCCGAGACTCCGATCGTGCTGGTGGAAGACCGATTCTATGCCGACGCCTTCCTGCTGGCTTCCAAACGCAAGCATAATGAGGAGAATCATGCCGCTTTGCGCATCGCTTACGAGCGACTTACTGCTGCAGGGGTACAGAATTTGCACTACTTACCGGGTGGCCATCTGCTCGGCGACGATGGCGAAGGGACTGTCGACAGTTCGCACCCGACAGATTTAGGGTTCGTGCGCCAAGCAGAGGCATTCGCCGCACTGCTTGGGCCGCTGCTGAAAGGCGAGGGCGGGAAGTAGCGAGGCGGGACCGGCGACCGAGCGCAAGGCAAATGCGCGACGCAGACAATGCGTTGAAGTAGTTGCTCCTGATGATTATTCCTCCTTGAGAAAACGCACGTGACGAACAACTCGTTCATTCGGGTCTGGCCCGGGAAGCCCTACCCTTTGGGGGCCACTTGGGATGGCAGCGGCGTGAACTTCGCCCTGTATTCAGAAAACGCGACCAAGGTCGAACTCTGCTTGTTCGATGACACGGACGCGAAACAAGAATCGCAGCGCATCGTCTTGCAAGAACAGACCGACATGGTCTGGCACGTCTATCTGCCCGACGCGCGCCCCGGCCAGCTCTACGGCTATCGCGTTCACGGACCGTACGAACCGGCCCATGGGCATCGGTTCAATCCGCACAAGGTGCTGCTCGACCCGTACGCCAAAGCGATCGCTCGCGACATCCGCTGGAGCGACGAAATGTGGGGATACCGCATCGGCGACAAGTCGGAAGACCTGTCGTTCGACGACCGCGACAACGCCGCTTTCGCCCCCTTGGCGGCCGTGGTGGATCCGGCATTCACGTGGGGCGACGATCGCTCGCCGAACGTGCCGTGGCAGAAGACGCTGATTTACGAGATGCACGTCAAGGGCTTCACCCGGCTGAATGAAGAAGTCCCGGAGAATATGCGAGGCTGCTATTCCGGCTTGACCTGCGACGCCGCCCTGGATTACCTGCGCAAGCTGGGCGTGACGGCGGTCGAACTGCTGCCGGTGCACTACTTCATTGACGATCGCCACCTGGTCGAGCGCAAGCTGACCAACTACTGGGGCTACAATACGCTGGGCTTCTTCGCGCCGGCCAGCCGTTACTCGGCCGCCGACACGCCGCTCGATACGGTGCGCGAATTCAAGACCATGGTCCGCAACCTGCACGCGGCCGGCATCGAGGTGATTCTGGACGTGGTCTACAACCACACGGCCGAAGGCAACCAGATGGGGCCGACGCTGTCGTTTCGCGGCATCGATAACGCCAGCTACTATCGCCTCAGCCCGGAAGATCCGCGCTATTACATGGACTTCACGGGCTGCGGCAACACGTTCAGCATGCAGAACCCGCGCGTGCTGCAACTGGTCATGGACAGCCTGCGATACTGGATCTGCGAGATGCACGTGGACGGCTTTCGCTTCGATCTGGCGAGCACGCTGGCCCGCGAACTGCACGAGGTCAACAAACTGGGCGCCTTCTTTGACATCATCCACCAGGATCCGGTGATCTCGCAGGTCAAGTTGATCGCCGAACCGTGGGATCTGGGCGCGGGGGGCTACCAGGTGGGCAATTTCCCTATCTTGTGGTCGGAGTGGAACGGGAAATACCGCGATTGCGTGCGGAAGTTCTGGAAAGGCGACAGCGGCATGATGTCGGAATTCGCCACGCGGTTCTGCGGCTCCAGCGATCTTTACGAATGGAGCAATCGCCGCCCTCATGCCAGTATTAACTTCATCACCTGCCACGACGGCTTTACCCTGCACGATCTGGTCTCTTACAACGACAAGCACAACGAGGCCAACGGGGAAGAAAACCGCGACGGGGCCTCGGACAACAACAGTTGGAATTGCGGAGTCGAGGGCCCGACCGACGATCCGAATATTCGCCGGCTGCGCGAACAGACCAAGCGAAACATGCTGGCGACGCTGATGTTTTCGCAAGGGCTGTCCATGATCCTGGCCGGCGACGAGATCGGCCATACGCAGCAAGGCAATAACAACGCTTACTGCCAGGACAACGAGCTGACATGGCTGCACTGGGACCTGAATGAGGAGCAGCAAGCCCTGCTGCAATTCGTTCAGAAGTGCATTGCGCTGGCCAATTCTCAGCCGGTGCTTCAGCGGCGCCGCTTCTTTCACGGCCATGCCTTCCACGGGGGCGAAGCGTTGGATATCGCCTGGCTGGATACGTCCGGCAATGAAATGTCGGAAGAGGATTGGCAGACGAGCTTCATCCGCTGCTTCGGCGTCCAACTGTTTGGCCAGGCCGTCGACATCGACGAGCGCGGCGAAGAGATCAACGGCGACACGCTGCTGCTGTTGTTCAATGCCGACCACGAGGTCAAGATCGACTTCGCGCTGCCGGAGTTGGAAGCCGACGAGCGCTGGCAGCTCTTGCTCGACACGGCCCTGCCCGAGGATGACTCGCAGCGGCTGATTGAACAGGCCGCTTACCCGCTGCAGCCAGCTTCGATGGCCGTGCTGCGGATTGTGCAGGCGGAAGATCCGACCGTTTCGGCGATTGGCGCCCGCAAGGCGCGGCCGCACAAGAAGCGGATCGCGGCGCCGCCCGCGCAGCCGCCAAAACAACCGTAGGGTATGCTTGAGCTTAGGGGCGGCGCAGCCGTAGGCGAGGATCACGCGGCGGCCCCTGGGCGGCAGCCGCGCGAGAGACTTCGAACCGCGGCGCCTTTCAGGTTTTTGCAGCTAACGCGGGAGATTCATTGACGAAGCGATGCGGCTTTTGAGTTACAACATCCATAAGGGAATCGGCGGTCGGGATCGACGTTACCGGTTGGAGCGGATTATCGACGTCATCGAAATGGAGAATCCCGATCTGATCTGCCTGCAGGAGGTGGACCAGCACGTCGCCCGCTCCCGGCACGACGACCAGCCGACGATTCTGGCCAAGTATTTCCGGGCCGTCTCCCAGCTCTATCAGCGCAACGTCCACTTGCGCGAAGGGGGCTACGGCAACCTGCTGTTGTCTCGCTGGCCGTTTGAACGCCAACATCAACTTTCGTTGCGGTTGAACAGCAAAAAACCGCGAGGCGCGCAGTTGGCGGTGGTGAACACGCCCGAAGGTCCGTTGCACCTGGTCAACTGGCACTTGGGCCTGGCCGAACGCGAGCGGCATTGGCAAGTCGGCCATTTGCTGTCTCACCCGTTGTTCCGCGAATCGCACGAGCTGCCGACGCTGATTGCCGGCGACACGAACGACTGGCGAAACACGCTGGCGCCCGGCCCGTTCGCCCAGCACGGTTTCCATTCGGCCACCTCGCCTCCGTCGCGGTTCCGCACCTTTCCGGCATATCTGGCGCTGGGTTCGCTCGATAAGGTTTTTTATCGCGGTGAAGTGACGATCCGTCACTCGCGCACCGTGTCGACGCTGGCGGCGCGCCGCGCGAGCGATCACTTGCCTCTCGTGGTCGACTTTCATCTGCAAAACGGCGGATGAGCCCCTCGAATGAGCGAGCGGACAAACCGCATCGCCTCCGCCTTGGGCCCGCCCTTGGCGCAAGCAGACCGATCTTGTAGCTTGCGAGGCAAAGGAGACCGGAATGCAGCCCTTTGGCGAAGTGTTGGCCCGCGACATCATGCACCGTAAATTGATCACGGCGCATCCCGAGCAGTCGCTGGCGGAACTGCGGCATTTGCTCATCGAATCGCAAATTTCCGGCGCGCCGGTCGTCGACGGCGAAGGCCGTCTGGCGGGGATTGTCAGCCGCAGCGATCTGGTGCGCGTGGAAGAACTGGTCGAATCGCTCGACGAACAAGTCTCGGGTTTGGAAGACTGGCTCGATACCCAGGCGGACGGGTTTAAGCATTCCGCCCCGCAGCAATTCCACGGCTTTCTCAAACGTCTGCAGGACCTGCGCGTGAAGGACGTCATGCGAGGGCAGGTGCTGACCTGCACGCCCGACGCTCCCGCACCACAGCTTGCCGAGGAAATGGTGCGGCACCACGTTC
>DASZUP010000445.1:0-21597 GCA_035547635.1 Pirellulales bacterium | reverse complement strand
GTAGGCCAGCGCGCGGGGGCGCACGACCGGCTCGGCGGCCATCTCCGCCAGCGTCTTCAGCCCTTCGTCGTCTCCCAATTGCGCCAGCGAAAAGGCGGCTTCGGTGCGCAGCCGGCGATGCGACAACTCCAACGCTTGACGCAGCTTGCCGCACAGGCTTTCATCGCCGATCATGCCCAATGCGTGACACAGCGTGACGATTAATTCGACGCATTCGCCCACCAGCGCGTGCAGCGCGGCGGGCGACGAGGCATATTCGCCGGGCTGTTCTTCCAGCCTCGCCAGGCGAGAGACGAGAGCCCCAAGCAGCACGCCAAGCTGCGTTGCGCGAGAGCTCGCCGGATGCGGAGCGACTTTGCGCTGGCGGCAGAGGAAATTCGCCAGATCCAGGATCACGGCGGCGACGGCCGGGTGTTCCAGCGCGTCCAGCAGCCGCGGAAACATCGACGCGGCTGCATCATCGCGGCGCTGGAACAGCGGCACGAAGGCCAAGGCGGCGTCTTGCGGTCGAGCCGGTGGATCGGCGACGACCAGCTCGGCAAAGGCCGCCAGCGCGTCGCGTCGGTCGCTGGCCGCCAGGCAGGCGAGCAGCAAATGCCGGGCCTGGCTGTCAGCGCCCAGCCATTGATACAGCGAGGTGGCGCGCCGCACGGTTTCCGCCTGCACGTGCGCCGTCGGCTGAGCCAGCGCGCGGTGTACGGCGCCCAGCAATGCGGACCAGAGCGCTTGATCGCCGCGCAGCGCCTGTTCATCGCTGCGAGTCTCCGCAATGCCGTTCAGAGCCGACAGGAACGACTCTGCATCTTCGTCGCTTTCCAATGCCACGCGCGCGGCGCGGCGGCGGCAATCGGCCCGCGCGTCGGCGCCGAGTTCGGCAAAATTCGCTAAATCGTGCAGAAGTTGTTCTAGTTGTTCGTGCATGGTGTCGATAATGCTGGTTATATCGCGGGCAGCTACGATCGACGAGGATAGGCGAGCTTCGAACGCGGAGAAATTTCTTTTCGCAGTCGAACCAACGACGGCTCGAAGCTTGGGCCGCGGGTCGCTTGAACCTGATCGCATCGTTGAGCGGAGTGAACGAACTTGCTTGCGTGAATCGCCTTCTTCATCCGGACGCCCGGGAAGGCGCACGAAAAACTGCTTTGCGGCGTCCGAAATCGAAGGAACTATTCTTACATGGCCACCACGCGAAAGACGACGACCAAGACCACGAAGAAGGCTGCCAAGGCGACGACCAAGGCGACTGCCACTCGCTCGTTGAAGAAGAAGCCGGCCGCCAAGGTTGCGAAAGCCAAACCGGCCAAGCGCTCCACCAAGAAGGCGGCGGGCAAGACGCCTGCCAAGCGAGCCAAGAAGGCCTAAGCCGTGCGAGCCGGCCACTCGGCTCGCCAGCACGCTTGATTCGGTCAGACAGGCCGGTGCGATCCCGTCAGGGGGGCGGCGCATCGGCCTGTCTCTTTTTCTGGACGGTTGACGAAAGCCATTTTGCCTGCTAGCGTTACGTAAAAACAACTTGCGCAGGTTGGCTGGGTGAAAGAACAAGAATCGTCATCGTCGCAACTCGCTCCTTCCGGGTTTGCCAGGCTCCCGCTGTCTGAGGCCATGCTGACGGCCCTGGGCCGGGCCGGGTATCTGGAACCCACTCCCGTTCAGGCCGGGCTGATCCCCCGCGCGCTCGAAGGGATCGACGTTTTGGGCCAAGCGCGAACCGGCACCGGTAAAACGGCCGCCTTCGTGATTCCGATCCTGGAACGGCTGGAACATCGCAAGGGAGACCAGGCGCCTCAGGCGCTGATGCTCGTGCCGACGCGCGAATTGGCCGTGCAGGTGCGAGACGAGATGGTCAAGCTGGCGCATGGTCAGAAGGTGCATGCCGCGGCCCTCTACGGCGGCACCCCCATTCGGGCTCAAATCGAAAAGCTGAAGCGCGGCGTGCATTGCGTCGTCGGCACGCCGGGACGCGTGCTCGACCACATTGGCCGCGGCACGTTGAGCCTGGAGCAACTGAAATTCGTCGTGCTGGACGAAGCCGACCGCATGCTCGACATCGGCTTTCGGCCCGATATCGAAAAAATCCTGCGGCGCTGTCCTGCTTCGCGACAGACGCTGCTGCTTAGCGCCACCGTGCCGCCGGCCGTGGCCCGCCTGGCGACTCGCTACATGCGCGATGCGGAAACGCTCGACTTTTCCTCAAACGAAGTCTCCGTCGAGACGATCGAGCAGTTCTACTTCACGGTCAGCCCGGAGCGAAAGTTCGAGCTGCTCGTCAAGTTGCTGCGCCGCGAGGATCCGCGGCAGTCAATCATCTTTTGCCGCACCAAGCGCGGCACCGAGCGCGTGTATCGCAATCTGCAGCGGAAGTTCGAAGGCGTGGATTGCATCCACGGCGATTTGCAGCAAAAGGCCCGGGATCGGGCGATGGCAAAATTCCGCGAAGGAAAAGTCCGCCACCTGGTGGCGACGGACGTCGTGGGCCGCGGCATCGACGTCAGCAGCATCTCGCACATCGTGAACTACGACATCCCCAGCTTTTGCGATGACTACGTCCACCGCGTCGGCCGCACCGGCCGCATGGGGCGCGAAGGCGTGGCCTATACCTTCGTCACGCCGGAAGAGGGGAATGAGCTGACCCGCATCGAAATGCGGATTGACCGCTTGTTGCAGCGAGCCGAGATGGAAGGTTTTGAAGTGGTGCAGACGCCGCCGCAGCCGGCCGAACTGCTGGGCGGTGCGGCGGCCGACGGCGCCCAAGAGGAGCCCGCGGCCGAGAAGCCTGCCGTGCCCAAGATGGGCCGCGGCGGCCGACCGCCGCGCCGCATTCGCCGCGCGCTGTAAGCCGGCGCTCTCGCAGCTCGGCGCAGCGGGTCTTGAGCCACAGCGCCGTTTGGCGATCAAACCTCCGCTTTCGCCTTGGCTTCCGCCTGAGGGCGGTTCTTGTCGATGATGGCGATCAGGATCAGGGCGAAGGCCGCCAGCCGCACCATGTAGAAATAGATTTCGTGTTCGCTGTGCTCCGGCAGAATGGCTACGGCGCTGCGCGTCAGGCTGAACAGCCAAAAGGCGATGGCGAAGTTAAAGAACAGGCGGTCGCCCGTTTCACGCCAGAAGCGCAGGAAGAACAGGCCTGCGACGGCGGCCGCCATGGCCGCCGCTCCGACGATGCAGTATGCAATGCTGGCTTGCATGAGTCAGTTTCCCTGAGACGCGCTGCAGGCGACGGCGCTGCAGAGCGCCGAGACTCGCGGAAAGGCGCTCGCGCCGGCCTGCTTGCCGGAATAAAGCTCCGTCAAGGCCATGCCGGACTTGGTCAGGGCAAGTTCGCGGGCGTTCATTTGGCGTCCCAGACAAGTCCAAACACGAGCACAGAGAAGGCCGCCAAGGCGATGGATCGCCGGTACAACGACAGGTCGGTCGCGGGCAGAACGATGACGTCGACGAACAGGAACGCATTTTCCGCAGCCAGGCCCAGGAAGCAAAGGCCGCTCCAAAACAGCAGCCGGACGCCGGTTTGGCGATAGCCGCGAAACAAAAGCAACGCGCAAGCCAGGCTGGTTGCCGCGCATAGCACGTACACAAGTTGCGTCACTTCTGCTCTCCCTTGCGGAGTCGGAAGGCGTCGGCGAACGTGCGGACCTTGTCGACCGGCTGTGAGTATATCTCAGTGATGACGGAAACTCGACGCACTTTGTAGGCCTCGGCCAGATGGTCCACAAGTTCGGCTAGTGCGGTCGAGGACGGGGCATAACGGTAGAAGCCCGGCTGGTCCGGCAGCGGCGCAACCAGCTCTCGCGCGGCCCAATCGGCAAGATGCGCGGCAATCAACGTCTCCCCGGTATAGAGCGAGCGGGCCACTTCCTCGGCGTTCCAGGCGCGTTGCGGATCTTGCTTGAGCAACAGCAGGACTTCAAGCTGCGCGACGGAATTGATACTGTCGGCGATGAACCGTCGAATCGGATCGGTCAACTCGCTCAACGTGCTTCCTTGTTCCTTTTCAGGCTCGCCTGGCGCCGAACGGCGCTCGTCCGGCGTGTGAAAGGCTCCCTGTTCGAACAGCGATTGCGGCTACCGGGCGTCGCTTCGATCAGCGGGCTGTTGCGCCCTGCTCCTCCGAGAACGGGCCGACGGGATAAACGGCGCCAAGTGTAAAAAAAAACGGCTTCTGGCGTACACCCCCCTCGCCAGAAGCTGTCGTAGCAAAAATGACGGCTGAATTTCATTTACAGCGCCGGCTTAGGCTAAACGGACCTCTCGGAGATGTCAAGCAAGCAACCGGCCTCAAGGAAGCGGTTGACACTGCTCAAATGGGGCCCTTAGACTAGCGTGGCCTTTACCCGCTCGCGATGGGCGGGAGCTTACTACTTTGATGCTATGACAGCTCCTTCGACGCACCCGATGCGGCGAAGGAGCTTTTTTTTTCTAACGAGCAAGCCGTCGCTGCATGGTCCCGCGGCGGCAAAGCGAGAGCTTCATGGCAACGACGGTCCACCAGGACGGCGAATCGGCCGGCAGCAGCCCGAATGGCAAGAAGCCTCATCGCGAGACGCCGAACCGCACTAAAACGGCGCGAGCGAAGAGATCGCGAGAGCCTGCCCGCGCGGCGACTGGCTCTTCGCGACGCGTATTCTCCAAGCGGCAACTGCTGGCGGCGCTGACCGCCTTCAAGAAGGGCGATTTCACCGTGCGCTTGCCGGTCGGCGAGGAAGGCATCGATGCCCGGATCGCGGACGTTTTCAACGACGTCATCGAACTCAACGAGCGGATGGCCAAAGAATTGGACCGGCTCCGGCGCGTCGTAGGCAAAGAAGGCCGCATATCGCAGCGCGCCAGCGTCGGGCTGACGTGCGGCTCCTGGGCGGACGCCGTCGATTCCGTCAATGCGCTGATCAGCGACCTGGTGCATCCGACCAGCGAGATGGCGAGAGTCATTGGCGCCGTGGCCAAGGGGGATCTTTCCCAGTCGATGTCGCTGGAAAACGAAGGCCGGCCTCTCAAGGGCGAGTTTCTACGCACGGCCAAGACCGTCAATACCATGGTCGATCAGCTCGGCTCGTTCGCCGCCGAGGTGACTCGCGTGGCGCGCGAGGTGGGCACGGAAGGCAAGCTCGGCGGCCAGGCGCGTGTCAGAGGCGTGGCCGGCACCTGGAAAGATCTGACCGACAGCGTCAACTTCATGGCCGGCAACCTGACCAGCCAGGTCCGCAACATCGCCGCCGTGACTACGGCGGTGGCCAACGGCGATTTGTCGAAAAAGATCACCGTCGACGTGCGGGGCGAAATCCTGGAGTTGAAAGACACCATCAACACGATGGTCGAACAGCTCCGCTCGTTCGCTTCCGAGGTGACGCGCGTGGCGCGCGAGGTCGGCACCGAAGGCAAGCTGGGCGGCCAGGCCGACGTCCGCGGCGTGGCCGGCACCTGGAAAGACCTGACCGACAGCGTCAACTTCATGGCCGGCAACCTGACCAGCCAGGTCCGCAACATCGCCGACGTGACCAAGGCGGTTGCCAACGGCGATCTGTCGAAGAAGATCACCGTCGACGTGAAAGGGGAAATCCTCGAGCTGAAGAATACCGTCAATACGATGGTCGATCAGCTCAGTTCCTTCGCGGCCGAAGTGACTCGCGTGGCGCGCGAGGTGGGCACCGAGGGCAAGCTGGGCGGCCAGGCCAGCGTGCCCGGCGTGGCCGGGACCTGGAAAGATCTGACCGACAACGTCAACTTCATGGCCGGCAACCTGACCAGCCAGGTCCGCGGAATTGCCGTGGTGGTGACGGCCGTGGCCAATGGCGACCTGGCCCGCAAGCTGGCCGTGGAAGCGAAAGGCGAAATCGCCGCGCTGGCCGACACGATCAACGGCATGATCGAGACCTTGGCGACCTTTGCGGACCAGGTGACGACCGTCGCCCGCGAAGTGGGCGTGGAAGGCAAGCTGGGCGGCCAGGCCAGCGTGCCGGGCGCCGCCGGCACCTGGAAGGACCTGACCGACAACGTGAACCGGTTGGCGGCGAACCTGACGACGCAGGTGCGGGCGATCGCCGAAGTCGCCACCGCGGTGACCAAGGGCGATTTGACGCGCAGCATCACGGTCGAAGCGTTCGGCGAAGTCGCGTCGCTCAAGAACAACATCAATGAGATGATCGTGAACCTCAAGGACACGACGCTCAAGAACAGCGAGCAGGACTGGCTGAAGACGAATATGGCCAAGTTCTCGCGCATGCTGCAGGGCCAGAAGGATCTGCTGGCCGTCGGGCGGCTGATTCTTTCCGAACTGGCGCCCGTCGTTTCCGCGCAACAAGGCGCGTTCTACCGCATGGATTACTCCGAGGAGGAGCCGCAGCTCCGGCTGCTGGCCAGCTACGCCTACAAGGAGCGAAAGAACGTCGACAACGTCTACAAGCTGGGCGAGAGCCTGGTAGGCCAGTGCGCCTTGGAGAAGCAGAAGATCCTGCTGACGAACGTCCCGGAGGATTACATCAAAATCGCCTCGGGGCTGGGCGAGGCCTCGCCGCTGAACATTCTGGTGATGCCCGTCGTCTTCGAAGGCCACGTCAAGGCGGTGATCGAACTGGCGTCGTTCGACCGCTTCAGCACCACGCACGAGACGTTTCTCGATCAGTTGACCGAAAGCATCGGCATTGTGCTCAACACGATCGAAGCCAATACGCGCACCGAGGACTTGCTCAAGCAATCGCAATCGCTGGCCCGCGAACTGCAGGACCAGCAGCAGGAACTGCAGCTCACCAACCAGCAGTTGGGCGAGAAGGCGCAGTTGCTGGCCGAGCAGAATTTCGAGGTCGAACGCAAGAACCAGGAAGTCGAACAAGCGCGCCGGGCGCTGGAGGAGAAGGCTTCGCAACTGGCTTTGACCTCGAAGTACAAGTCGGAGTTCCTGGCCAACATGTCGCACGAGCTGCGGACGCCGCTCAATGGGCTGTTGATTCTTTCCGACCAACTGGCCAAGAACCGCGACGGCAACCTGACGCCGCGCGAAGTTGAGTTCGCCCAGACGATTCACGCCTCGGGCAACGACCTGCTGTCATTGATCAACGACATTCTCGACCTTTCGAAGATCGAGTCCGGCACCGTGGCGCTCGACGTCAGCGAACTCGTCTTCAGCGATCTGCACGATTATCTCGACCGCAGCTTCCGGCACGTCGCCGAATCCAGGAAGCTCGGCTTCACGCTGTCGTTCGATCCGCAACTGCCGGTCTCGATGCATACCGACGTCAAGCGGTTGCAGCAAGTCATCAAGAACCTGCTGTCCAACGCCTTCAAGTTCACCGAGCAAGGGGTGGTCTCGTTGCGCGTTGCGCCCGTCAGTTCCGGCTGGAGCGTCGAGAACCAGACGCTGCGGATGGCTTCGTCGGTAGTCGCCATTTCGGTCATCGATACCGGGGTCGGCATACCGCCCGACAAGCAGCAGATTATTTTCGAGGCGTTCCAGCAGGCGGACGGCAGCACCAACCGCAAGTACGGGGGCACGGGACTGGGGCTGGCGATTTGCCGCGAGTTGGCCAGCCTGCTCGGCGGGGAAATCCGGCTGGAAAGCGCGCCTGGCCGCGGCAGCACGTTCACTTTGTACCTGCCGCAGAATTATTTCACCGTCCGTCCCCCGCGCAGAGAACCGGCTGCCGAGTCGGTCGCCAATCCAGCCGTCGCCAACCCGCTGGCCGCCGCGGACCTATCCGAAGCTTTCGCGCCGCCTGCGGCCCGCCCCGATGGCTCAAATCCGGCGTTGGCGACGCTCGACGAGTGTTCCGACGATCGCGTTCGGTTGCAGCCTTCCGACCGCGTGTTGCTGATCATCGAAGAGGATCCCGCCTTTGCCAGGCTGCTGCTCGAGGCGGCGCGCCAACGGGGCTACAAGGGGCTGGTGGCCGGGCGAGGGTCCGAGGGGCTGATCTGGGCGCAGAAGGCGCAACCGTACGCCATCGCTCTCGACATGCGCCTGCCCGACATGGACGGTTGGCGCGTGCTGGCGCAATGCAAGGACGATTTGCAGACGCGGCACATTCCGGTATTCGTCGTTGGCGAGCAAGAGGACGCCCAGCGCTCCTTGCGGTCCGGCGCCGCGGGGGCATTGACCAAGCCGTTGCGGTCAAAGAGCGAATTGGAGCGGATGTTCGCCCGGATCGAGCAGTGTCGCTCGTCGGAAGCGAAACTGCTGGTCGTCGCCGGTCCGGCGGGCCAGCGCCGGGACGAAATCGTCGAGTTGGTGTCCGGAGTCGACGTGCAGACCGCCGTCATGTCTCCCGGCGCCTCGATGGCGCGGTTCGACGAACAACGCCCGGCGTGCATGGTGCTCGCCGTGACCGATCCGTGCAACGCCGGGCTGGAATTGCTCGATGAGATCTGTAAGCGGCCGGCGCTGGCCGGGATCCCGCTGATTGCGGTCGTGCTCGATGAAATCTCGATCGAGGACGAGCAGCGACTCGAGCGCGCTGCACGAAACTCGCTGCTCAAGGACGTTCGTTCGCCGGAGCGCCTGCTCGATGAAACCGCCTTGTGCCTGCACCGCGCCGCCGATCAATTGCCGCCTGACAAACTCGAAATGCTGCAGCGCGTGCGCCAGGGCCAATCCGCGCTGGCCGGCAGGAAGGTGTTGATCGTCGACGACGATATTCGCAACATCTTCGCCATGGCCAGCCTGCTCGAGCGGCAAGGGATGCAAATCGTTACGGCTGACACCGGGTTGGCGGCGCTGGAGCGGCTGGCGGATACTCCGGATATCGACGTGGTCTTGATGGATATTATGATGCCCACCATGGACGGCTATGCGACGATTTGCGCGATCCGGCAGTCCGAGCAATTCCGCGAGCTGCCGATTATCGCCCTGACGGCCCGGGCGATGGTCGGCGATCGTGAGAAGTGCCTGGAGGCCGGAGCGTCGGACTACATTGCGAAGCCCGTCGACTCCGGTCATCTGCTGGCGATGTTGAAAGTCTGGCTGCGCCGTTGAAGTCCGGCAGTCTTTCGTAGCAAACGGATTGGATGATAAAGCCTCCGATGGACACGCAGTACGATAATCCCTCGATTTTGATCGTCGACGACCGGCCCGACAAGCTGTTGGCTTTGAAGGCGGTCCTGGAAGATCTGTGTCCGTCGGTGGTGACCGCCGAGTCAGGCCGGCAGGCGCTCAAGCACTTGCTCCAGCAAGATTTCGCGTTGATCCTGCTGGACGTCAACATGGCCGGCATGGACGGCTTCGAAACGGCGTCTTTGATCCGGCAGCGCAAGAACTCGGAAACGACCCCCATTATTTTCGTCACCTCGTACGGCGACGATATGCACGTGGCGCAAGGCTATTCCTTGGGAGCGGTCGATTACATTCTCTCGCCGATCGTTCCCGCGGTGTTGCGGACCAAGGTCGCCGTGTTTCTGGAACTGCACCGCAAGACTCGCGAAGTGGAGCGGCAATCGCTGCACTTGCAGCGGCGCGCCGAGCAGTTGCACAAGCTGACCGACGCCTCGCTGAAAATCCATGCGGCCCAGTCGATGGACGCCATGGGCCAGATCATCGCCGATGCGGCGCGCGACGTGATCGGCGTACACTATGCGTCGCTGATCTTAAGCGGCGGCGAGACCTGGGCGAAATCGAAGAAGATCACGGCGCTCTCGGCCGAATTCAACGGAAATGACGCTGCGGCCAGTGCGGCGGATATTCATGCCCTCTGGCGAGCGATGGACCGCAGCCGTCGATTGACGCGCGGCGAGCTGGCCGCGCAGCCGGAATGGCAGGCGTTAGGCAAATCGCTTTACGGCTCCGCCGAGCCGCGCGGCTGGCTGGCCGCCGCGCTGGTCGGCCGCGACGGCCGGGAAATGGGCCTGGTGCAATTGGCGGACAAGCGCGACGGCGACTTCACCGCGGACGACGAGGCGTTGCTGGTGCAGTTGTCGCAGATGGCGTCGATCGCCATCGAGAACATTCTCAACTCGGAGGCCCGCGAGGCGAATCGCATCAAGGACGAATTCCTGGCCACTTTGTCCCACGAACTGCGGACCCCCTTGACGGCCATGCTGGGCTGGACGCAGTTGCTCCGCACGGGGGCCTTGGACGCCCAAGACACGGCGCGCGGGTTGGAGGTGATCGAACGAAACGTCTCGGCCCAGACCAAGCTGATCGACGATCTGCTGGACGTTTCACGGATCATTACCGGAAAACTGCGGTTGAGCATTCGGCCGGTCTCCTTGATTGCGGTCATCGAGGCGGCGCTGGACATGGTTCGGCCGGGGGCGAACGCCAAACAAATTCGCCTGGTGGCGGATCTCGATCCCAATGCCAGCGCCGTTTCGGGCGACCCGGACCGCTTGCAGCAGGTGGTTTCGAATCTGTTGGTTAACGCCGTTAAGTTCACGCCTGCCGGCGGGGACGTGCGCGTCCGTCTGTTCTTGCAGCAAGGGCAGAGCTGGATTGAGGTGGCGGACACGGGCGAAGGAGTGCAACCAGACTTCCTGCCTCACATCTTCGATCGCTTCCGGCAAGCCGACAGCAGCAGCCGGCGTTCGCATGGCGGTTTGGGCATCGGACTGGCCATCGTTCGCCACGTCGTCGAATTGCACGGAGGAGGGGTCAGCGCAAGCAGCGCGGGACGGCATCAAGGCGCGACGTTCGCCCTGCATCTGCCGCGCTCCGCAATTGCGGAGGCGGCGACGGTTGAAACGGAACCCGCGGGCGCGGCGCCGCCGGCGGCTGTGGACTTGCGCGGCGTATGCGTATTGGTCGTCGATGACGAGCCCGACGGTCGCGAAGCCGTGGCCAAGGCGTTGGAATTCCGTGGCGCGGAAGTCATGACCGCGGCCAACGTTCGCGAGGCCTTGGAGTTGCTGCAGCAATCGCCGCCGCACGTGTTGGTGAGCGATATCGGATTGCCGGACGAAGACGGCTACGACCTGATCCGCCAGGTGCGAGAACTCGAAAACCAGGAGGTGCGCAGCATTCCCGCACTGGCGCTGACGGCGTTTGCTCGCGAAGAAGACAGCTTACGGTCTCTTGCGGCCGGGTTTCAGCAACACGCCTCCAAGCCGATCGAGCCCCAGACGCTGGCGGCGTTGGTGGCTCGATTGGCCAGGCACGCGCCTCCGCCGCCCGACACGACAGCGGCCGGCTTGGCGACCTTGCTGAGCGAGTTATGAAAGCAGCGCCAGCGTCCGAGGACGAACGCTCGGACGCTCCAATTTCACGGCCGCTGCCGCTGAGCTTCAGTGGCCGAAATTAAGCAAGCCTCGCTGCGTCAAGCCGCCATTCGCTGCGGCTCCCATTCTTCGAACAGATTGATCGTCAGCAGCATGTTCCCTCTCTCGTCGTAGAACTGCAGCAGTCCGATCTCAACCAGCCACATGGCCATCCACTCTTCGGCGCGATAGGAACGGCCGCGGTATCGGCCGTCATCAATCAAGATGGTCTCATTCAAATCGCCGAGGGAATCGGTCGCGGCTCCAAAGTCCTCAAAAGTACGAACGACCAGACGCCGAACTTCGTCAGCTTGCGGGATAATGCGCATTTTTTGGCAACCTCCTGTTGCGGAAAAACCGGCTTCCTGCCGGCAGGGCCGTTAGTTTACCGTCTGTTTCGAATCAGACGAAGGCGGTTTTTCTGCTGATCTTTTCTTTGGGTCGGCTTGATGTCATTGTTCGGACGCCTGATTTTCTCTGGTTCGTTTCAGTTTTCTTATTCTTCCCAGTTTTGCCAGTCGTTGCATTTTGGATTTCCGAGGGGGATTTTCGCGAATTTCGAGACGCCGCAGATTTGCTTTCTGCGGCAGCGTGCGTTCCAATAACCCCTCGGGCCCCTAACCGCCAGATGGCGAGCAAAGACGCTATGCTTGTCATGACTCGCAGAAGAGACGAGAGCATTCTCGTCGATCGGAACATCGAAATCACCGTCGTCGAGATTCGCGGCGACAAGGTGCGGTTGGGAATTACTGCGCCTAAAGAAGTGCCCGTGCATCGTCGAGAGGTCTTTGAGGCCATTCACGGCATCGAGGAACTCTCCTCGGCGCCGGCCGCAAGCCTTGCCAACGGTTTCTCGGACGTTGAATCTCGCGCTCTTGAACTGTCGGGCGCCCACCTGGCTCTGTTGGACCGGCTGTGTGCGTCGCTCAGTGCTCGGGGCGGCCCCGTGCCGCGCCGCGAGCAAGCGCTGGCCGCGATTCTCTCAGCGATTCACGAAGCGGAGGAAACGGCCGGAGAGCCGGTCTCGTTGGAGCGTCTGAAGGAATCGCTCGTCAACGCCATTAAGGCGACGGCGCACGCGAAGTGACTTCCGCTTCGATCCGCGTCGCCTGCTCCGCCGTCGCGTCCTGTCGCCGGTTGATGCCAGCGCGCCCTTTGCCCGAGCAAGGCCCCGTCTCACGCATCGCGTGCTGAAGGCCGCGCAGATGCGCTGCGATGCTGCGCAAGCCGCGTGAAGCCGTCCAAGCAGCGGCAATTTCCAGGCGATGCATTTTGCATGCTAGCAGTTGATTGACAACCGCGAGCATAACGGCCATGATTGTCGCCTGATTTGCGTCGGTCGCGAGCCGCTGACATTCTTTGGCGCCGCGCAGGCCGAACGAGCCAGGGCGAATGGCGGCGGCGCCCGGAGCGGTTTCGCACTAGTCAAACTCCTACAGGAGCACGTCTGATGATCGTCATCTCCCGTCTCAAAGGCGAAGCCATCGTGGTTGGGCACGAGTTCACGGTCACGGTGGTTGGCATTGAGGGTGACGAGGTGCTGTTGCAAATCGACGGGCCCGCAGAAGCTTCCGGCGAACTCGCCGAGGTTTTGATGGGAATTGCCGGCGAAACAAAGCTGGAACAAGACTGAACGGCGCGCCGCAGCGCCCGTGCAGGACGGAAAGCGGCCAAGAGAGCCGTACGCTGTGAGAAACTTTCAGCCGAGGACGGCTCCGGGCCTGGCAGGCGTCTGGGGCGGAAAATCGGTTGATCGGGAGTCGTCGTGCAGCGCGTTGTTCGCCGTGCGGACGGACGCGTCAAGGAATTCCGCATCGTGATCGCCATAGGCGGTCGCGACCAGCCGATTGATGCGTTCTTGCGCCCGGCGGCGGCTCTCTGCAAGCTGCAGGGCTTCCGCGCGAAGCGAATGCCACGCGGCTCCGCCGATCAGCGCCGCCGCGTTGTCTGGCGGGCGCCCTTCGCGTTCGACGCGGAGCAACGCTGCCAACGCCGCGGTCTCGCTGATTTCGCGGTTCGTTTCCGCCCGTAGCGCTTCGGCGGCTCGCCGCGCTAATTCCGCTAAGCTTGCCGTGGCCGCCGTGCAGCTTCGGACGGCGGGGGCCAACCGCTCCAACAACGCAGGCCACTCGGCGGGCAGAGGTATCTTGTTGAGAAAATACTGGTCGAAGTGCATCGTCCGCACGGCCTTGTTGTAGATCGCGCCGTAGACGAGCCAATTGATCAACTCACAGTGAAGCAAGCCGAGCAGTCCGACCAGGTTCACGCGCCGATCGCTCGCCGCAATATTGTTGACCGTGTCCAGCGTGACCTGGCGCCGGTCATCGTAGGCGCCGATCAACACAATCCGCGGATGCGGCCGCGAAACGTGGGCGATGATGTTTTGGAACACCAGCTTCTCGCAGCGAAAGGCGTCGAGCGAAAAGGGCGCGTCTGCTCGCAAACGCCCGCTCGCGCCGCGAATTCGCCACCGCTCGAGATCGCGGCCGCCGATGATCGGGGGGCCGTCTTGATCGCAAAGATACCGCTGAGCCGGCAGGCCGCGGAACGTGCGGCAAACGTCGCCGATGCTTGTGGCTGAGAGCTTGAGCGCCGCGAGCCGGCGCAGCTCGTTCGCGGCGAGCGCGCAAGGCAGCGTCTCGAAGCGGTCGGCCAGTTTCCAGTGCATCCAGGCGCCCGGCACGATGCGTCCCGCTTCACTCCAGGCGGACTGATAGCCGGCCGTCGCCGGGCCGCCGCGGAACACGACGATGGCCTGCTCCAATCGCACGTGCGGCCAGGCACGGCTGACGTCGACCAGGCGCTCCAGGCGGCCGCGAAGGAAACGCCGGACATTTCGCCATGCATAGCTGTAGGTCAGCGGCTTGGGGACGATCAGTCCCACGCGACCATGCGGGCCCGCCCAGTGCGAAGCCCGCTCGATGAATCCCGCCGCCGTATCTGCGGTGGATTTCATCAACGGCAGCGCCCGCGACAGTTCCCGCCGCGCCGTCGCATCCAGCTTGGCGCCGTACGGCGGATTGCCGACGACGGCGTCGAACTCGCCAGGCTGCGGGAAATGTTCCCATTCAATTTGTCGCAAGGCGTCGCCGCAGCGCAGCGGTCGCTCGAACCGTGCAAGCGAGGCGCCGCCAGGCGGCGCTTCCAGCCAGAGGCTTCCCCGGGCTAACTGTACGGCGCGCGGATCGAGATCGATGCCGAACAAGCAATGCTCGAGGGCGAATTGCTTGAGTGCGCTGACGGCCGCGTCTCGGTCCGGCGCAGCGCCACTGCAGCCGCCCCATTCGCTGGCGCAGTCGCCCCGGATCTTGCGCCAGCGTTGCGCCAAGAGGCTGCCGGGATGGCGGCGGAGAAACTCGGCGGTGCGACGGGCGATAAACTCCGCCGCCGCCAGCAGAAAATGTCCCGTTCCCATCGCCGGATCGAGCACCTGAAAATCAAACAGCCGAAGCAAGCTGCGCCCGCCAGTCCTTGTCACGGCAGGCCGTCCGCCGTTTGCGTTTGCTGAGAGCGAAGCGAAAGTCTCACGCGCAGGCAAGTCTTTCTGTTCCGCCAGCCGTTGTTCCAGTGCAGGGCCGACCGTCGTCTCGAGAATCTGCTCGATGATCGGTTCAGGCGTGTAGAAGCAACCGCTCGCCTTGCGGTGCGCCCGGTCTTTCCGTAAACGCCAGGCGCCTTGTTCGCTGGGAACCACGCGCGGCTCGAGTCGCAATTCCAGCAGCCGTTCGTAAATCGATCCGAGCCGCCGCACGGCAAGCAGTCCGTAATCGATGAACTCGGGTTCGGACTCGCCTGCCGCCTGGATTCGCGACAGGCCGTCGACTGCGACGGCCAGATTTACGCCGGCCGGCGATAGTTGATTGAGCGGCCAGGCGTGCGGGCGAGGGCCTGTCAGAGGAAACAGGCGGGCGAAAGGTTTTGCCAAATCTGCCAGATGCTCGCCTGGCGACGTTCCTTCGGGAACGACCGCCGACGAGCCCGACGCGCGGCCGGCAAGGACCAAGTCGCTTCGGGCGGCCAGTTCGCCGCGCAATCGCCGCAGACGCTCGCGGCAATCGACCGGCAACTTGCCGCGGGCATCGGCGTAAAACAAGAACAGCAGGCGAAACAGCAACGCCAGCGCGTCCTGGCGCATCGATTCTAAAGCCGCCTGGTCCGGGCTGCGGCGTTGGGAACTGCCGCGCCAGCAGGCTTGAAGCAGGGCGGGAAACACAATCTCGGCGACCTGGTCTTCCCAGCGGTCGCCTAAGTTCTGCTTCCCTTCATGGGAATCGCGGCGTCTGGCCATAGCCGCCCTTTACCGACGTGGAAAATAAAAACGGCCGTGGGCGCTGGCGCCCCCACGGCCGCAAAAAAAAGGTTTTTAACCGCGTCCTGATCAGGCGAACAATTCCTTGATCACGCGGCCGCTGTTGGCAATCTTCATCGGGCGGTTGTTCTTGCTGGTGAAGGTCGTCTCCAGCGAGATGCCCAGCGCCTTGATGACCGAAGCCATCACGTCCTCCGAAGAGTACGGATCGGTCGCGACCGCCGTGCCGTCCTCGGTCGTGGCGCCGATGGCCTGGCCGCCCTTCATGCCGGCGCCGCCGACGACCACGCTCCAGCTTCGAGCCCAGTGATCGCGGCCCGTGGTGCCGTTGATGCGCGGCGTGCGGCTGAACTCGCCCATCCAGACGATCGCCGTGTCTTCGAGCATGCCGCGCTGATCCAGATCTTCAATCAGCGCGCTCATCGGCTGGTCGAGCGTAGGCAGCTTGGTTTCCAGCGTGCTGAAGATATTGGCGTGGTTATCCCAGCCGCCCATGTCGACTTCGACGAACGGCACGCCCTCTTCGACCAGGCGACGAGCCATCAAGCAGCCGCGGGCAAAACCCGTATTGCGGCCCATGCCGCCGCCGGCGCCGCCGGTCACGCCGTAGCGTTCCAGCACTTCCGGCGGTTCTTTGTCCACCTTGAAGGCGGCCATCTGCTTGCTGGTCATCAGCGAGAGCGTCTTGTCCAGAATCTTGGCATGGTCCGTCGGCGCTTCGCCGCGCCCCTGGTCGATAAAGCTCTTCTCGATCGAACGCAAGGTCAGCATCCGCTGCCGCAGACGGGCTTCGTCCAGGTCGAATTTCAAATTGCGCACGTCGCCGTTGGTGTCCACGACGAACGGAGCGTAAGTCATGCCCAAAAAGCCGGGGCCGACGCTGCCGCCGCCCACCGCGATGAACGGCGGGATCTCCAGTTGCGGCACCTGGTCGATCAGCTCGTGCGCGATCACGGCGCCGTAGCTGGGGTGCTCGACCGTGGTGCTGGGCACGTAACCGGTGTGCATGTAATAGCGGCCGCGGTTGTGGTCGGCTTCGCGAGTGCTCATCGAGCGGATGATGGACATGTGGTGCATCTGCTTGGCCATCATCGGCATGTGCTCGCAGATCTGCGCGTTGCCGCTGGTGCTGATCGGCGTGAACTGGCCGCCGGTCGGGGCGCCCGGCTTCAGATCCCAGATGTCCATCGTGCTTGGGCCGCCGCCCATCCACAACATGATGCAGGCCTTGTGCTTTTTCTTCATCTCTGCGGCATTCGCCCGCAGCGTGTTGGTAAAGCTGATGGCCGGCACAGCCAACGCCGAGGCGCCGGCCAGGTGCTGCATGAAATGCCGGCGGCTCATGCCGGAGGGGGTCTGCATCGAACGGTTCATAAGGTTCTCCAGGAGCGGGTGAGGACGGGCCGACGGCGGACGCCGGCTCAATGGTTCAAAATAAACTCGTTACTGTTCAACAACGCCCACCAAACGTCTTCCAGCACCGTCGCGGCGTTGCCGTCGCGAGAAGCCAGCAGCCCGTTCGCCAATTGTAGTTCCGCGCGCGACGGTCGACGACCGAGCGCAGCTAGATAGAGCCGAGGAATCGGGTTCGAGTTCGACCCTTGCCGGGCCATGCGGCCGAGGAAACTGTCCGACTCAATGCGAGTCGCCTGCCGGGTCAGTTCGCCGTTCATCATCATCAGCGCCTGGGCGATCGTGCCGTCGAACGTGGTGGCTTCGTTGTTTTCGTCCGTGCCGAACGTGATGGCGAACTGCTTCAGCCACTCGTCTTTGATCCGCTGTTGCTGTTCGTAGTCCCCCAGCGTCGCCTGGGCCTCGGTGGCCGCCAGCAGCGAGTCGTAAAGCTGCTCGGCCGTCATCTGCCGCAGGTAAAAGTGGCTGAACAGCGGCGTTGAGCCCGTTGCCGGATCGTCGGCCGCATTGCCGAACTTCGAGCCGTACTTGCTGGACAGCGAATAAGCCTCGCTCAACGCGATCCAGCGGAGCAGTCTTTTCAAGTCGTGTCCGTGAGCCGCGAATTCTCGACCCAGCCGCGCCAGCAGTTCGGGGTGCGACGGCGGATTGTGCGGTCCCAGGTCGTCATACGGCTTGGTGAAGCCGTGGCCGAAACAATGGGCCCACATCCGGTTCACAAGGGCCAGGCCAAATTCATCCGACCGCACGACCAGCCGGGCCAGCTCTTCGCGGCGATCGACGTCGGAGACAAAGCCGCTGCGGTCGAGCTCCGTCCCGTCGATGAACACGGGATAGGCCGCTTGCATCAGCCCGTTGCGCTGCTCGTAATAGATTTCGGCTTCGTCCAGATCCGGCGAGGCGCCTTCTCCGGCGAAGTCTTCGTCGACGAGCCGCACCAGCTTCAATTGACCGCCTTGCATCTCGCGTACGGCGCGGGCCTGGCGGAAGAAGGCGTTCAGCTCCCAAAACCGGTTCTGCTGCCACTCATTGAAAGGATGGTTGTGGCACTGCGTGCACTGGATCTGCAACCCCAGGAAGAGCTGCGCGGTCTTGGCCGTAGCCGTGGCGGCGTTCTCCTGCAGGTTGTCAATCACGAAGTTCACGGCGCCGTTGAAGTCGTCTTCGCCCGGCCGGTTGGAACCCTCGGCGCTGATCAATTCGTAGACCAGCCGGTCGTACGGCTTGTTGTGCAGGAACGAGCGCCGCAAGTACTGCTGCAAGCCCTCGCGATTCACCGGGCTGTTCGGCTCCATGCCGCCGTTGCGTCCGACCAGCGTGGTGGTCCAAATGGCCGTCCAGTGATGCGCGTAAGCTTGGGCGTATCCATCCCCGCTGAGCAGCTCGTCGACCAGCCGGGCGCGTTTGTCGCGGGCGTTGTCGACCAGGTAGGCTTCCAGTTCGGCAATCGTGGGAATGCGGCCGATCAGGTCCAGGAAGACGCGGCGGCACCACTCCGCATCGGTCGCCGCGGGCGACGGTCGGACGCCCGCCTCTTGCCAACGCGCCCGCAGCATGCGGTTGATGTAATCGGTGATCTCCTTGTCCGACGTGGCCGAGGCCGACACGGCGGTCAGAGGCGAGGCGCTCGCCACCGAGTTCGCGTCGACGCTCAAGTCCGTCGCCCGATCCCGTCCAGGCGAGCGAGGGGCGTCAGCCCCCTGGCGATGAGCGATGGGGCGATCAGAAGTCCGTTTTGCGGTCTGCGCCACGGCGTCCGCAGGAGCAGGTTTGTTATCCTTGTTACCGGCAACGGCATTATCAGCAACGGCCGCTTCAGGCCGATTGACGGCTCGCGTCGTTTCACTTTTTGACGCTTCGTTTTCCCGCTCTTTAACCGTCGCCTTTGTCGTCAGGGCGTGTTGATGGGCGAATTCTTCAGCGGCGTTCTTTCCCGCAGCAGGCTGCTCGGCAGAAGCCTGTTTATTTGCCGTTTGTCCTGCCGCAGCCAAGGGGCCTGCATTCGGTTCCGACGCCTGTCGGCCAAAGAACCAAACGCCGCCGACGGCCAGCAGTAAGCCCGCCGCCACGGCCATCGGCAGCCGAGCGAGTTGCCAGCCCGACGTTTCGGCCGGAAGCCTGGCGACAACCGCCGGTGCGTTCACCGTTTCGGCGCCAACGGTCTGCCTGGGAGCATTGATCGGGATCGGACGAAAGGCGATGGTCGGCGCCGCGGCGACGCCGTTGGCGTGCTGGCCGTTCGCGGCGGCATGCGGTTGAGGGCCGGACTGCTGCGAGTTGTGCCAGGCCGCCAGGATGCGCGCTGAAAGATCGGGCGGCCGCTCGCCGCCGAGCGTCTCCTCCAGACAGACGTCGAGAATTGGGCAGACATCGAGAATCGGATCGTCGCGATCGTTCAGCATCGCAAGCTCCTCTCGATACAGGTCCGCAGGTGTTGTTTCGCGCGTTGCATCAGGTTCTTCGCCCCGTCTTCGCTCATTCCGAGTGCGGCGGCAATCGCCGCTCGAGATTGTTTCTCGCGAAATCGCAGTTCCAAGGCTTGCCGGGCTTTATCTGCCAAGGTCTCCAAACATTTCTGCAAGGCGACCAGCAATTCGCGGCCGTCGTCGTTGGCCGCCCAACGGCCCCAGGCCGCCTCGATCTCGTCCAGTTCCGCCATCGCCACGCCGCGTGCAGCGCGCCGCTGGCTGGATATAAACAGGTTGCGGGCCACCTGCCGCAAGTAAGCCGCCGTGGCCGCCCGGTTGATTTCCTGAAAGGGCTTTTGGAGCACGGCCAAAAACGTCTCTTGCGTCAGATCCTCTGCCTGGTTTGCCGAACAGCCGAGCACTCGCAGGTAACGCCAAACGCCTGCCTGATGCTCCTTGATCAGTCGGGCCGCATCGAGCCCGGCGGGCGTCACAGCCTCGCTGGAAGGCGCCGTCCCCTGGGAAGGCCCGCTTCCGCCGGAAGGTGCAGTCCCGCTGGAAGCTGCATCGGTAACCATCGTTAATTAAAGCGCCTCGGAGAGCGAAATGTACTCAGCCAATTTCGCAAATTCTTGAATTCGGCCCGGCGGTTCCGCTCGCCTGCCGAAAGGAACTGACGCAAGTCATTATAAGTTCGCTGGTTGCGGCCTGCCATGTTTGGACAGGCAAACCCGTGAAAAAGAAGGCGGCAGGGACCGAAAACCGAGCGGTTAGGGCCTTGAACGGCACGTTCCAGGGGCCCGATATGCTCTTCAAGGGCAATCCGCAGAGTTATCTGACGGAGATCCAGGTCTTGGTGGCCAGCGAAGATGTTGGAGCGGACGCTTAGCAACGGACCTTCACGGTCGTCGGAAAGCCAATGCGCCGCGTTTGCTCTATGTCGCAGCTCGGCAGAGAATGGCGGCAGGGCTGTTTTTCTGGACAACTCCCCGCTGACGCAGGTTTCGCATGACGCGTGATACGGAGATGGCTCCGGGCATTCGGACACTCGACGAGCTCCAGGCGGGCGTGTTGGATCTCGTGGCGCACCAACTCGACTTTCCGCGAAACAAGCTCTCGCTGCAAACGCGGCTAATTGAGGATCTGAATTGCGACAGCCTTGAGCTGGTTGAATTGATGATGTCAATCGAGACGGCGTTTTCCGTGACCATTTCCGACCGGGCGCCGAACGAAGTCTATAAATCTGTCTTCACCCGGCAACCGTTTCGACTGGCCGACCTGGCGGAGCTGGTTTACCTGCAGCAGCATTTGAAAACGCCGAATCGCTGCGATTGGACGGGACCGCTCGAAACGGCGCCGACGTCGTCGTCGGCTCCCTTCGCGCAACTGGGCGGCAGGCTCGAATCCGTCGTCTCGTCTGAAGCGCTTTACGAACCGCTGGGCGCCGGGGCGGACGGCCAGCGGCAGTTTCGGCGGCGCACTGACGGAATGCGCTGCGTGCTGCTCCCCGCCGCCATCGTCGAGATCGGCGACGAAGGTCCTTGGGCGTCGCCGGATGAACAACCAAAGCATCTTACGGCCTTGGACGCGTTTCTGATCGATGCCGAGCCCGTCTCGACGGTCGCTTATGCGAGGTTCTTGAACTCCATTTCGGATTGCGCCGAGCGCGAGTTGCGCGAGTGGTTCGTCCTCAACGAAGATGACCGGCGGCGACGCCATAGCTTGCTCGTTCGGGAAGAGTCGGCGTGGCGTCCGTTGCCAGGTACGGGAGCGTTTCCGATGATTCTCGTTTCCTGGTACGGCGCCAATGCCTATTCGCTGTGGGCGAACGGGTGCGACTGGCGCAATTATCGTGGAGAAAGCTCCGATACGGGCGCGGCGCCGGCGAGCTTTCTGCCCAGTGAGGCGCAATGGGAATACGCCGCACGCGGACCGATTTCGCGAAAGTATCCCTGGGGCGATAGAGAACCGACGCAAGCACGTTTGCGAAGCGGTCAACACCGCATCGGAAACCACTACGCCGCCGCAGAATTGCCCATGGCTTGCGTCAACGAACGGCTCGGCATGTCGCCCTTCGGCTTGCATCACATGGCAGGCAATGTCTGGCAGTGGTGCCGAGATTGGTATGATCCAGACTTGTATCGCTCGGATCAAGCGACACATCGCAATGCGTTCAATGACCAGCCATCGGGCGTGCGCAGCGAACGCGGCGGAAGCTGGGTCGGTCCGGCATCGCTTGCTCGCTCGTCCTTTCGACGGGCCCGGCCGCCGCGTGCGCGCGGACGGTGTTTGGGG
>DASZUP010000444.1:0-1602 GCA_035547635.1 Pirellulales bacterium | reverse complement strand
AGTCGAACTGCCTGCGGCTGGCCCGGGCGCTGGTGCATGCCAAAGTGGAAGGCCAGCACCGTTACTTGTTGCGAGCGACGCGCGGCAATGCCGAAGCCCGCAAGCGGCTGCTCGCCGCGTTGTCGGCGATTCAAGACGCCCTGCGCCGTTCCGCCCAAGCCGACAACCGCGACAGCTTGCGAGGTTTGGAAGGAACGGCCGCGACGCGCTATTTCCAAGGCTTGCGCACGATCGTCGCCGATCACGTGCCGGAGGAACTTCGCTTTGCGACGCGGAATCGCCGGCCGCCGCTCGACCGGTTCAACGCGTTGTTGAGTTACGGGTACGGGTTGTTGCACGCGGCCGTGATGCGCGGCGTGCTGGCGGCGGGTTTGGAGCCGGCGCTGGGATTCTTTCACACTCCGCGCAGCGCCGCCTATCCGTTGGTGCTCGACTTGATGGAGCTGTTCCGCGTGCCGCTGTGGGATCTGGTAGTGATCGGTTCGCTCAACCGGGGGCAATGGGATCCCGACGCGGACTTCTCGGTCACGCGGGCGAAGGTCTGGCTGTCGGAGGCCGGGCGGCGAAAGGCGATCGGCCTGTTCGAGGCGCGGTTGGACGAAACCTGGAAGCACCCGGTGCTGGACTATTCGCTGTCGTATGCGCGGACGATCGAACTGGAAGCCCGGTTGCTCGAAAAGGAGTGGACCGGCGAGCCGGGGCTGTTCGCGCGGTCGCGGCTGCGCTGAAAGGGGAGGGCGCCATGCAAGGCTCGCGATGGTGGCTCGTCTGTTATGATGTTCGCGATCCCAAACGGCTGCGCCGAGCGGCGAAGCACCTGGAAGGATATGGCGGACGGGTGCAGTATTCAATATTCCGCTGCTGGCTTTCGGCCAGCGGATTGCAGCGGCTGCGCTGGGAGCTGACGGAAATGCTCACGCCCGAGGACGACGTCATGTTCATTCCCCTTTGCAGTCGCTGCGCCGGGGGGATCAGCGTGACGCACGCCGCGACGAAACGGCCCGACTGGCCGGAAGAACCGCCGGGGCATCAGGTCGTTTGAGCGATTCAAGCTGGGCCCGCGTCCGCTCTCGGCGACGAAGCTGGAATCAAGCGCCGCTGCACGTTCGCCGCTGAGACTTGTTTCTGAAGACGAAAACCCGCAAACTGAGTGTGTTTATGGCTCCTTGGCAATTAGGTGAAATGCTTGAAACGGCTGTAAAGCGTGTTGATTCGATGGGTTACGTCCCAGCGCAGCCGGCGGCGGCGACGTTTTCGTTGGCGATCGCCCTCCGCCGGTTGCGGGTGCTTGAAACTGGCCCTCGTAAGGCCGCATCGGGTAAGATGTTCGGCGGCCGGCAATGCCCGCCTCTTTGATGCCCAACGGCGTTGAGCACCAGGCCGAGATCGACGCCGACGAACAGGCGATGGTCGATGCCCGCCTCTTTGATGCCCAACGGCGTTGAGCACATTTCAACAGTGTTCATGTGCTCTCCCGTGCTTTCTATGCCCGCCTCTTTGATGCCCAACGGCGTTGAGCACGCTCCGCCGCTAGCGATTGGCTGGTAGGTCTGATAATGCCCGCCTCTTTGATGCCCAACGGCGTTGAGCACCGATTTCCAT
>DASZUP010000443.1:0-4178 GCA_035547635.1 Pirellulales bacterium | reverse complement strand
AATTGTCCATCCGCCCGCAGTCCTCATTAGCGGTACTGTTTACTTCGATGGCAACCTTGACGGAATACGTCAGGAGGGCGAACCAGGCGTCGATGAGATCCGCGTGTTCGTCGATCTCAATGACAACGGCGAACTCGACGCAGGCGAGCCCGTAAACTATCCCAATTGGACCGGAGGCTATCAATTTGCGCTTGCACAGCCGGGCGCCTATACAATTCGTGAGGTCCCGGAGGCTATTGGCGGCCTGGTGAATACGAATCGCGTAGACGGGAGCCATTCCATTGTGGCGCAAAACGGCTCCACGTTCACAGGAATCGATTTCGGAGTGATACAGACCAACAACGTGATTCCCGTGAAGCCTGTCGCGGATCGATTTACGCCCGCAGACGACGCCAGCGCTGCCTTCGTGAACGGCGTTTACCGCAACGTGCTTGAGCGCAGCCCAGATGCCGCCGGACTCGCGCATTGGACTCATGCGATGTCAGCGGGCATGGCGCGGGCGAGGGTGGCGGACGCAATCTGGACTTCTGCTGAACATCGAGGGCTGGAAGTCGATTTCATTTACGAGACCTATTTGCACCGCTCGGCAGACTCTGGCGGACGCATTTATTGGACCAACGCCTTCGCGGCAGGCTTCGACGAACAAGCGATCATTGCCACGATCGTAGGGGGGGGGCGAGTTTCGGGCTGCTCATCCGACGGATCAACAATTCCTTGAGGATGTTTACGACAAAATCCTCATGGTAACGCCTGATCCGGAAGGCATCGCCTATTGGGCGAATGCTTTGCAGCACGGGCTCGACCGGGCGGCCGTCGCCGATCACATGCTCCATTCTGGTAGTTCAGCACGCCATATCGTCGACAGCTTTTTTGCCGGATATTTGCATCGCAAAAGCGATGTTGTCGGAGGAACGTTTCTGACGGTGGCGATCAGCAACGGTTCGGCTTCTGTTGAGATGACGGCCGTCAAAATCTTGGCGAGCGATGAATATTTTTCGGAGGCTGCCGCGTCCGTTTCAAACTGAGGGGCAACCGTGCGCCGCCTAGGCAGTATGTTCGCCCGTTCTTGAAATCCTCGAGAAATCGGCCGTCGTTACCGCTCCCGCAGATTCACCACCAAGTAAAACCGGCCGTCCTCGGCGCCGCTGAGAAATTCGGACACGCCATTGGCGTCGAATTCGACGTAGGCGGGGTGCAGGGAAATGATCCCATGGAATAATCGAACCTGTCCGACCGGTTCCCTACACCTTCCCGCAGGAGTCGGTCTGGGCTGACGACAAATCAATTTCCCGGAGTCGCTGCAGCGGCATGTCCGCGTTGACCCAGCATGAAGTCATAGAGCCGCCTGGCGGCGGGCTCCCATTGGCCGGCTTGCGCCTGCTCGATGACGGCATCCAGCGAAAGCGCTGCGGCGTCGGAGAGTCGTCCCGCTTCGTGGTAGGCTTTCAGTCTTCGTTCGCAATCCGCCAGGCGGCTTGCATCACGCGATGTGAGCGCCGTGAACAGCGCGTCCACGGTGTTAAAAATCTGCTCGTCGACTTTTAACTGCGGCGGAGGCGAGCGGGACCAAATGACCCAGACAATTCCAATGGCCGCCAGAAGGCCGCCCGCTGCAACGACCCATTTTCGATCGCCTTCCGGGCTACTCGCCATTGGTCGCCTCCCCGCCATTGCGAGTGGATAGCGCCACCCAGACATTCGCATTCGTGAAAGCCGTGTAAAACCGGACGGAGCCGTCGCCGAATAGCACATTGCAGCCCGGCCCGTGCTCTCCCCACATCTCGTCGGTGTGGCCAAACGGATTGTTGGGGGCGTGGATAATGACCTCCGGGTGGTCGTGAACGTCGGGACCGCTGTGACACCCGACCATATCGGTGGCGGCATTGTTCTCGGATGGCCAGGCTTTTAGATCCATGCGAGGGACCACTGCGGCGCCGGGCACAATTCCCACCCAGGTGTTGTTGCTGAGATAGGAACTCCGCTCGCCGACGAAGACCGTGTTGGAAAGGCCGTCGGTGACATCTCGAATCCGCGTATGCGAATTGGGGTAAAACGGTCCGTTGATTACGCAATCAGGAACGCCGGCGCCCATGGGCTCGGGAATATCGAAATTGAGACAGTACGCAGGATCTCTGCCCCACGGTTGATTGATGCCCGCATTTGTGACGTAATGCGAGTGCGAGAAGAAAATCGGGCTTCCATCCGAACGGTACATGTCAGCCCCGCCGTTTCCGGCGCCTTCGGTTGCGGTCCCCATAGTCGGACTCTGCACCGTGTAGCCATCGCTGCCCCCGCTTGCCGAAGGACACAGAAAGACCGTCACCTTGGTAGCCGCCGGAACTTTATTCGCAATTGCCCAGCAGGCGGTGTTGAAATCGAACTGATTGTAAAGGGGCGCCTGTTCCAAAAACGGCAGCAACAGAGCGCCCCAGCCGAAGCCGCTGGGGAAGACCATCAGTTGGTCCGGCCAGGAAACGCCGTCCGTATTTCCGGCGCTCGGGTAGAGGCCGACGCTGCTGACGCACGAGGGAGGAAACAGCCCGAACGCGCTTTCGTAGTTCTGCAGCGCCAGACCGATCTGCTTGAGGTTGCTGTTGCATTGCGTTCGGCGCGCCACCTCGCGCGCAGCTTGCACGGCCGGCAACAGCAGCGAGACGAGCAATCCGATGATGGCAATGACAACGAGTAGCTCGACAAGGGTAAAGGCGGAGCGAGGCGTCCTGGCGAATTTCATTGTCGCAGCGGCTTTCATGGCGGGGGCGGGAATGATCGGGCTTGTCTGAGCGGGTGTTGCAAATCTTGGATTCGACAGGCTAAATATTTTTTTGAACAGTCGAAATCGGTGCTTGGCACACAACATAACAGGCCTTATTTGAGCCGTCAAATAGTTTTTTGACTGGTAGAAACTCGCCGCAAAAGCCAAGAATGGAGAACGGCGGCCAGCCAGCCGCCAGGCTCGCGGCTACGGCTTGGCAAGTTTCGAGCGGCGCGCGCAACGGTCGAAACGCGAGAGCGCCGACTGGCTAAGTCCTACCGCTCCCGCGGATTCGCCAGGAAGTAAAACCGGCCGTCCTCGGCGCCGCCGAGAAAATCGGGTACGCCGTTGGCGTCGAAGTCGACGATGGCGGGGCTGACGTCGTGGCCTTCGATGTTGCGTTGGGCCAGGGGGCCGACGCGCTGGAAATGCCAGACGCCGTCGTGTTTGCCGAGCCCGCGGTAAAGATCGGCGCTTGAAGAATTGAGTAATACGTCAAGCTGACCGTCGCCGTCCCAATCGGTCACGGCAAGCTTGCGGCGGCCGCTGCCGCCGGCGCGGCGGTTGTTGAAGCGCAGCGGCTTTCCGTCGGCGTCGGCAAATACGCGCTGAGGCGGCAGCAGGATCAGGGCGTCGTCGCGACGGGCGCGCTCGAAGAGCGAAAAGTAGCCCTCCACGTCAAGCATCGCCAGGTCGGCCAGGCCGTCGCTGGTGAAGTCGTACACGACGGGCGTAGTCCGCCACTGCGTGACCAGCGCCTTGCCGCTCGGCTGTCGCCAGGTCCACTCGGGCTTGGGCGCCGCGCCAGGCCACTCGACTTCGATCGGCTTGGGTGCGGCGAACTTCGGCGCGCTGCGCGGGCCGAGGTTTTTCAGCCACTCCACGCGACCGAGAATGGAATTGAAGACGATATCCGGCAGGCCGTCGCCGTCCCAGTCGGCCGCGTTGAGTGCAGTGTAACCCCACTTCGCTTCCGCCGGGCCTTGCACGCTGCCGTTCGGTCCGGCCATTACGCGAAACGTTCGCTCCTCGACCTGCAGCCGCTTGGGCGCCGCCCATTTCGGCCGCGCGACGCCTGGTCCGCTCAGGTTCTCGAAGATCTCGATATAGCCGGCTGTGTTGCCGGAGACGATATCGGTATCGCCGTCGCCGTCCCAGTCGATCCCGTACGGAGTGGCCAAGGCGCCGCACTTGAGTTTGTCCGCCTGTTGTTGAAAGTACACTGGCGCGGCAAACGTCGGCGGCTGGTGCAATGCTGCGTCGTTCGCGGACGCCGGGCTGCTCGCGGCGGCGACATTTTCGACCAGCGCCACGCGGCCGTCTTCGTCGCCGACGATCAGGTCGAGATCGCCGTCCTTGTCCCAATCGAAGGCTATGGGCACGATCATCTCCAGGTCCATCTTCAGCGGCGAGCCGTCGGGCT
>DASZUP010000442.1:0-32766 GCA_035547635.1 Pirellulales bacterium | reverse complement strand
CAGCACGTCCAGCCCGTCCTTGTCCGGCAGGCCCAGATCGAGAATGACGAGATCGGGCGGTTGCGAAGCCGCCAGAGCCAGGGCCTTCTGCCCGGTTTCCGCCTCGATCAGTCGATAGCCTTCCCGCTCCAACGAAGCGCGCACGAATTTGCGGATTGGGCTTTCGTCTTCGATCAGCAGGATCTGCGGAGAATCGGACATCTTGGGAACCATGATAGCATGCAGACGGATTGTCATGCAGATCGGCGCGATCGCGCGGCAAGGTCTCTCGCCTGGCGCCGCGGAACTCACTCGGCGATCGCCTTGCGGATCAGCTCCTGTTCGTCGGCGAGCGGGGGAGGCTCTGTCCCCACGGGTAAGCTGAAGCAAAAGCGGGCGCCGCCGCCCGAGCGGTTTTCGGCCCAGATCCGTCCGCCGTGCGCGGCGACGATCGCCTTGCAGATCGCCAGGCCCAATCCGGCGCCGGCTCGGCCGTCGGTCGCCGCCGCTGCGCCGCGAAAGAACTTTTCGAAGACGCGGTCTTCTTCGCCCGGCGGCAGCCCTGGGCCGCGGTCGTGAACCTCGACGATAATCTTGCCCTCCTCTTGCCTCGCGTGGACGTCGATCGGCGTGCCGGGCGGCGAGTACTTGGCTGCGTTTTCCAGCAGGTTGATCAGCGTCTGCTCGATCAACACGTCGTCGAGCGGCACGAGCGTCAGTTCGCCCGGCACGCTGGTCGTGACGTTGCGGCCGGCCAGTTGGGCGCGCACCTGGTGCAAGGCGGAACCGATGACCTCTTCGATGAGCTGCCATTCGCGGCGCACCTTGACGCTGCCCGACTCGATGCGCGTCATGTCGAGCAGGTTGTCCACCAGCCGGCTGAGCCGCCGGCCGTCGTCGTAGATTGTCTGGTACAGCTCGCGCCGCGTCGTCTCATCCAGCGCATCGCCGGCCTGCAACAAACTGCTGCTGGCGCCGGTGATCACCGCTAGCGGAGTCCGCAAGTCGTGCGAGACCGAGCTCAGCAACGAACTGCGCAGTCGTTCGGCCTCGGCCTGGACCAGCACCGCCTGCACCTGCGCGGCCAGTTGGTCGCGTTCGATTGCCCCGGCGATCTGGCTGGCGAATGTCTCGAGCAACTGCCGCTGCTCGTGCAGTTCGAACTGTTCCCGGCCCTGGGGCTTAATCCCCAGCACGCCGATCGGCCCCTGGGAGCCGACGAGCGGAATGTAGAAGGCTTGCGCGCTGGGCAGAGTATTCGTACCGATGCCGGCCTGCTGTTGATGGGCGAAGACCCATTGTGCGACGGCCAGCTCATTTTCCTGGGCGGCGAAGCTTGTGGCAGCGCCGCCGGCCGATTTCAGTTTTTGCCCGTCGTCGGGCAGCAGCACGGCGGCCTCGCCGCCGAACAAGGCGGCCAGTTGCCGGGCCGCCACGTCGGCCAGTTGGTGGCTGCCGACCTGCCCGGCCAGTTGGCGGCTCATGTTGTACAAGGCTTCGGTCCGCCGCGCGCGCTGTCGCGAGAATTCCGCCTGCTCGCGGATTCGGGCGGCGAGCGTGCTGGTCAGCAGCGCAATTCCGAACATGACGGCGAACGTAATTGCATACTGCGTATCGGAGATGGCAAACGTGAGATACGGCGGGACGAAAAAGAAATCGAACACCAGCACGCTGATCACGGATGCAAACGCGGCCGGACCTCGCCCGTACTTCGTTGCTGCATAGACGACGCCCAGCAGCAAGACCATCACCAGGTTTGCCTCGGCCAGCCCGGCTTGGAAGATCAGCGCATCCGTCAGGCCGCAACCGGCCACGAGCAGCAGCGCGCGCACATACTTGTGCCACGCGATCGTCTTGCGTCGCGGAGCCGGCGCTGCCGGCAGCGGCTCTTCAACGCCATGGATGACGTGGACGTCGATCTCGCGGCTATTGCGCAGCAAGTCGTCGACCAGGCTGCGGCGGAAGCGGCGATACCAGGGCGCCTGGCCCGTCTTGCCGACGACAATTCGGGTGACGTTGCGCACTCGCGCGTAACTGAGCAATTCCTCGGCCGGATTGGGGCCGGCGAGCGTGACGATCTCGGCGCCGAGCTGTTCCGCCAGGCGGACATTGTGTACCAGCCGCTGCCGCGCCTTGGCGTCCAGTTCCTCGGCGCCAGGCCGCTCGACGTAGGCGGCGATCCAGTCGGCGCGCATCAGGCTTGCCATGCGTTTGGCGGTGCGGATCACGCGCGGCGACATCGGGCTGGGGCTGACGCAGACCAGCAGCCGTTCCGCGGTGGCCCAGGTCTGCTTCGTCGCGCCGGTCAGCCTGGCCGATTGCATCTCGGCGTTGACCCATTCGGCCATTCGTCGCAGGGCCAATTCCCGCAAGGCGGTCAGATTGGCTTTGCGGAAGAAGTTCTGTACGGCGTGCTCGGCCTGGGCGGACATGTAGATCCGACCGGTGCGGAACCGCTCCAGCAGGCTGTCGGGCGGCAGATCGACCAGCTCGACCTCGTCGGCCCGCTCCAGCAGCAAGTCCGGCACCGTCTCCTGCACGACGACTCCGGTGATCTGGGCGACGACGTCATTGAGGCTTTCCAAGTGCTGGACGTTGAGCGTCGTATAGACGTCGATGCCGGCATTGAGCAGCTCGTCCACGTCCTGCCAGCGTTTGGCGTGCCGGCTGCCCGGCGCGTTCGTATGGGCCAGCTCGTCGACGACGATCAACGCCGGATGCTGCGCTAGCGCCGCGTCGAGATCGAATTCCTTGAGTTTGATGCCGCGATACTCGACTTCGCGCAGCGGCAGGATGTCCATGCCCAGCAGCATGGCCGCCGTTTCGCTGCGGCCGTGCGTCTCAACCACGCCGACCAGCACGTTGCGGCCGGCCGAAACGTCGCGGCGGGCCGTTTCGAGCATCGAATACGTTTTGCCGACGCCGGCCGCGAAGCCGAAGAACAGCTTCAACCGGCCCCGCTTGGCGCGTTGCTCTTCCGCTTGCACTTGGGCCAGCATCGCATCGGGATTGGGCCGCTCGTCGCTCATGGAGTCGCTATGCCGGAAGGGACGGTGCAGTTGTAAGCCGGGAGCCTTGAGCTTTTAAGTTGGGGACGAGTGCGAGCCGTAGGGGGGCATTGCCCACCATGATTTGCTGGTGGGCAATGCCCACCCTACAAGATTCGATTCCTTGCGGAGACGCACAGCTTGGATCCTATCGTTTTAACTTGTCCAGCGCAAGATTCAGTTTCAGCACGTTGACCCGCGGCTCTCCCAGCAGGCCGAGCTGACGCGCTTCGACGTGCTCTTCGATCAGCTTGCGTACGGCATCTTCATCCAGTTTTCTCGCCGCAGCTACGCGGGGCGCCTGGTAGAAAGCGCCCGCGGGGCTGAGGTGCGGATCCAGGCCGCTGCCGGAAGCGGTGATCAAGTCCACGGGAATCGGCGCGTCGTTGTCGGGATCGGCATGGCGCAGTGCGTCGATCCGCGCTTTCGCGGCGGCGAGCAAGGCCGGATTCAGCGGACCGAAGTTGGAGCCGGACGAGCCCGTCAGTTTCTCGGCATTGAACGCCGTATAGGGAACGGGCGACGTGGCCGATAAGCGGCCCCAGAAGTAGCCCGGCTCGTCGAACGACTGGCCGATCAACTCTGAGCCGACCGTCTGCGAGTCTTCCACGATCAGGCTGCCGCGAGCCTGCCGCGGGAATAGCGTCTGTGCAACGCCTGTCACCAGCAACGGATAGCCGACGCCCGTCAGCAACGTCAGCACGAGCAAACACATAACGGCAGGACGTAATTGGCGGATCATGGGAGTAGGGAGTAGGGAGTAGGGAGTTACGGAACTCGCTATGCAATGCTTCAAACCAGGTGAAACAACGTAAGTACAAGGTCGATCGCCTTGATGCCGACGAACGGCGCGATCAACCCGCCCAGGCCGTAAATCAGCAGGTTTTCCCGCAACAGTTGGGCGGCGGGGACGGGACGATACCGCACGCCTTTCAACGCCAGCGGAATCAGGGCGATGATGATCAAGGCGTTGAAGATCACCGCCGACATAATCGCGCTTTGCGGCGTGGCCAGCCGCATCACGTCGAGCGTTTTGAGCTCCGGATAAATCGTGGCGAAGGCGGCGGGAATGATGGCGAAGTACTTGGCCACGTCGTTGGCGATGCTGAACGTGGTCAGCGCGCCGCGCGTCATCAACAACTGCTTGCCGATCTGGACGATCTCCAAGAGCTTCGTCGGGTTCGAGTCGAGATCGACCATGTTGCCCGCTTCTTTGGCGGCCTGCGTGCCGCTGTTCATCGCCACCGCTACGTCGGCCTGGGCCAGCGCCGGGGCGTCGTTCGTGCCGTCGCCGGTCATCGCCACCAGCCGGCCGCCCGCCTGGTACTCGCGGATCAGCTTCAGCTTGGTCTCGGGCGTGGCTTCGGCCAGGAAATCGTCGACGCCCGCTTCGGCCGCGATGGCGGCCGCGGTGAGCGCGTTGTCTCCGGTGATCATAATCGTCTTGATGCCGCCGCGGCGCAGCTCGGCGAACCGCTCCTTGATGCCCCCTTTGACAATGTCTTTGAGCTGCACCACGCCGAGCACGCGCGGCCCTTCGGCCACGACCAGGGGCGTGCCGCCCGAGCGGCCGACGTTTTCAACGATCGCCTTCATTCCGGCCGGAAATGCGCCCCCCTGCGATGCGACGTAGCGCTGCACCGCATCGGCGGCGCCTTTGCGGATTTCTCGCTGGTCCAGGTTCACGCCGCTCATTCGCGTCTGCGCCGAGAACGGCACGAACGTGGCCCCGAGCGTATGGATATCACGGCCGCGGAGGGAAAACTCGTGCTTGGCCAGCACCACGATGCTGCGGCCTTCCGGCGTTTCATCCGCCAGCGAAGACAACTGCGCGGCGTCGGCCAGTTCCCGGGGTTCGACGCCTTCGGCGGGCAGGAAGGCGGCCGCTTGCCGATTGCCGAGCGTGATGGTGCCCGTCTTGTCCAGCAGCACCACGTCCACGTCTCCCGCCGCTTCGACGGCCCGGCCCGACATGGCGATCACGTTGGCTGCGCTGAGACGGTGCATGCCGGCGATGCCGATCGCCGAAAGCAGGGCGCCGATTGTGGTGGGAATCAAACAGACCAACAGCGCCGCCAGCACGGTTACGGTAATCGGACTCCCCTGCCCGGCCGCCTCGACGCTGAACATAGAGAAAGGCAGCAGCGTGGCCGTGGCCAGCAGGAAGATGATCGACAACCCCGCGAGCAGAATGCTCAGGGCAATCTCGTTGGGCGTCCGTTGCCGCTTGGCGCCTTCGACCATGGCGATCATGCGATCCAGAAAGCTTTCGCCGGGCATGGTGGTGACGCGAACGAGCAGCCAGTCGGAGAGCACCTTGGTGCCTCCGGTGACCGAAGAGCGGTCGCCGCCGCTCTCGCGGATGACCGGCGCGCTTTCGCCCGTGATGGCGCTCTCGTTGACGGAGGCCACGCCCTCGACCACCTCGCCGTCGGCGGGGATCAGGTCGCCCGCCTCAACCAGCACGACGTCATTGAGCTTCAGATAAGAAGCCGGCGTCTTTTCATAAGCCGAATCGCGGCGAGGCTCGACGAGCCGCTTGGCGATGGTTTCCGTACGGCTTTGGCGCAGCGCTTCCGCCTGGGCCTTGCCGCGCCCCTCGGCCAGCGCTTCGGCGAAGTTGGCGAACAGCACCGTGAACCAGAGCCAGACCGAAACGGCCAGCGTGAACCCGGCCGACGCCTCTCCTGACCCGCCGAGAGAGTGCAGCCACAGCACCAACGTCACGAGCCCGCCGACGAAGACGGTGAACATGACCGGGTTGCGCACCTGGACGCGCGGAGAAAGTTTGCGAAACGATTCGATCACCGCGCGGCGGAAAATGGCCGCGTCGAACAGGGACGCTTGTTTGGAAGAAACCGTCATGTTTTGTCAGGCCTTTATTCGAAAGCGGCCGCTACCGAGCCGTCATAATGAGTTGTTCCGCGATCGGTCCCAGCGCCAGGGCTGGAATAAACGTCAAGGCGCCGACGAGTATCACGACCGCGATCAGCAACGTGACGAACAGCGGCGTATGCGTCGGCATGGTGCCGGCGCTGACCGGCACGATTTTCTTTTTGGCCAGCGAGCCGGCGATGGCCAAGGCGGGGACCATTACCCAGAACCGGGCGAACAACATGGCCAGGCCCAGCATGGCGTTGTAGAAGGGCGTATTGGCGCCCAAGCCCGCAAAGGCGCTGCCGTTGTTGTTGCCGGCAGACGAAAAGGCATACAGCACCTCGCTGAAGCCGTGCGTGCTCGGATTGAAGATGGTCGCCTTGCCTTGCGGAGCGACGACCGCCACGGCCGTGCCGATCAGCACGGCGGCGCAGGGGACCAGGATTCCGATCGCAGCCATTTTCATCTCGTAGGCTTCGATTTTCTTGCCCAGATATTCCGGAGTACGGCCAACCATCAGTCCGGCGATGAACACCGCCACAATGGCGAACAACAGCATGCCGTACAGCCCGGAGCCGACTCCGCCGAAGATCACTTCGCCGAGTTGCATCAGCCACATCGGCGCCGCACCGGCCAGCGGCGTGTACGAATCGTGCATGGAGTTCACCGAGCCGTTGGAGGCGGCCGTGGTGGCCGTCGCCCAGAGCGCGGAATTGACCACGCCAAAACGGGCTTCCTTGCCTTCCATGTTGCCGCCGGCTTGCTGACCGCTGGCGGCAAGATCGGCGCCGAGTTCGGCAAGCTGCGGCGTTCCTCGCTGTTCCAGTAAAATGCATGGAATGGTCAGCGCGACAAAGACGATCGTCATCGCGGCCAGCAGCGCCCAGCCTTGCCGCGTATCGGCGACCATGATGCCGAACGTGTGGCACAGCGCCGCCGAGATCAGCAAGATCGAGAGCATCTCCAGCAAGTTGGAAACCGGCGTGGGGTTCTCCAACGGATGGGAGGAATTGACGTTAAAAAAACCGCCGCCATTGGTGCCTAATTGTTTGATGGCAATCTGCGAAGCGGCGGGGCCCATCGGCAGCGTCTGCTCGGCCACCGACACGGTTTCCATGATCGGATTCCCTTCGGCGTCATTGAGCGGCTGGCCGACTTCGTCCAGCTTCGGCTGCTGGTAGGTGGTCGCTTGCAGTAAGGGAACGTTTTGATACGGACCGAAAGTCTGTACGACGCCTTGCGAGACAAGGATCAATGACAGCACGACCGAGAGCGGCAGCAGGATGTAAAGCGTGGAGCGCACGAGGTCGACCCAGAAGTTGCCGATCGTGTCGATCGAGCGCCGGCTGAAGCCGCGAATCAGGGCCACGAGCGCCGCCATGCCGGCGGCCGCCGAGACGAAGTTCTGCACGTTCATGCCGAGCATCTGGGTGAGATAGCTCATCGTCGTTTCGCCGCCGTAGCCTTGCCAGTTCGTGTTGGTGGCGAAACTGACGGCCGTATTGAAGGACGAATCGGGCGTGACCGGACCCAGCGCCTGCGGATTCAAGGGGAGCGAGGCCTGAAGCCGTTGCAGCAGGTAGACGGCGACAAATCCGGCGGCGCTGAACCAGAGCATGGCGGCGGCGTAGCTCGTCCAGCGCATCTCCGCCAGCGGATCGACGCCGCAGAGGCGATAGATTAGTCGCTCGCACGGGCGCAGCACGGCGCCGAGCCACGTCGGCCGGCCCTCATAGACGGCGGCCATGTAGGCGCCCAGCGGTTTGGCCAGCAGCCACAGCAGCGCCAGGTACAAACCGAGTTGAAGCCAGCCGTTGGCGGTCATGAAAACTTCTCCGGCCAAAGCAAGGCCACGGTGAGATAAACGAACAGGGCGAGCGAAACGATCGTCGCCATCACGTGAATCCAGTGCATGGTCGACCTCCTTAGAGTCGATCGAACAAGTAAACGATTCCTCCCGTCGCCAGGAAGAATCCCAAGCCGAGGGTCAGATACCAGGCGTCCATTTGCAGATGTTCCTCCAGGTTTCTTTCATTGGAGCTGTTTTGACGTTAAAGCGGCGTCAATTCCGGCGGGCGCCGCATTAAGAAATCGTCAAGATGGCGGAGCCGCGCCCGCTGCTGCGTTTCGGCGCTTAACAAGGCGGCTCGCCGGCACAGTTGATATTGTGGCCGGCGCACTCTACCCCGGCGCGCGCCGCTGCCGCGCGTTTCGCCGGCGCATAATGCAAGTGGCGTGCCGCGAGGATGACGGCGCCGGCCGCGCGACGGGTATTGCATGTGACCAGCCAGATTGCGATCTAAGTCCATGGCGAGTTGCACGACTCGTTGTTTTACAGGGCCCCAAGGGCCGGGAGTCGGATTCTTCACGAGAGACTCTGCGGCGGCGATAACGGCACACGCGCATGTGCCAAATCGCACTCTTTGCGAGCAGGGCTCGGTCGAGCCGCTTGCGGCGCCGCCAGCCCAGGCTCCGCCTTGGCGGCGAGGCGAATGAGCGGCGGGCCGCAAGCTGCATCGATTCCTTGGTTTCATAGTTCACGCGCTTTCAATATCAGACGCGTCAATCCGCGAGGTACAGGTGCGAAGCCAACGTACGGATGAGATAACCGAGCAGCAGCGCCATGCCGCCAAGCGGATATGCGTCGGCGAGCGTCTGACGCCAGTTGCGGCGGTCGGCGCGAGGCGCGGGCTGTGCAGCTTCTCTCAAATGAGCACCGCTGCGGTTGACGCTGTTCGTACGACCGATATGAATCACACGGCCGGGACGAAGAATCGCGGGCGAGATCATGGCCATTCGTAAGAGCGGCATAGTTGTTCTCCTATAGCCGGACAGCTCGCGGTCGTGCATGTCCGGCGACTTCAGTTGTCTTGCTTTCCGGCGCCAATGTTCATCGTGACGCATGAAGAATCTTATCGCTCGTCACATCAAAGGGGCGTCAATTCGGATGTTAGGATCATCAAGGAAGCGTCAAGGGCGTGGCGACGACGCTGAAAACGTTCCGCGTCGGCTTTGACCCGGTCAAAGGTCGCCGCCATTGCCGCTCCAGATCAGCGACGCCGTCCAGGACGTAGCAATCGCGCAGCGCGGCGTCGTATCCGACTTCTCGGGCGCGGCGCAGAAAGCTTACGAAGTCGGCCGGCGTTTTACGGTCGACGAGAAACTTCACCAGCGAGAGGCTCTGCCCGTAGAAAACGGGGATTTGTTCGCGGCTGAGCGCGGCTTCGCCGGAAAGGAACTCGGCCAGTCGCCAGCTCGAGCCGCGCCGCAAACCGTTGTGGAAATCGCGCAGGTGCAGCGCTTGTTTCGCGGCGGGATCAGCCAGTACGGCCATGCCCTCGTCGGCCCACAACGGCAGTTCCTCACACGCAAATTCATCGGCCAGGATGGCGTGCGTCAATTCGTGAGCCAAGGCTCCTTGGAGCCAGCCCGCGCGATCCGCGCGAATGTCGATCCGCCGCAGGATGATTCTGTCTCCTGCCCGGTCGATGAGCGAGGCGCCGATGGTCGACGCCTGATCGGCGCCCACGGCGCGAAGGTATTCGGCGAGCGTTCCGTGCAAGACGATATCACACTTGGGAGACCAGACTTGCGGTTGCCTGGCCCCCAGCCACCGTTCGGCAAGCATGGTGCGCAAGCGTTCGCACTGCCTCGCCCAGGCCGCAGCATCGGCCTGTTTTCCGATGCCGTGGATGCGCAAATTCTGCGTTTCGACCGTCAGCCTTCCGCCGCGGCGGAACACGCGAACTTGCTCCGCGACGACAGTGGCGCTGTGAGCGGCTTTCGCGGCGCCGCCGTCCGCGGGCGAAGCTGCGCGTCCGGAAGCTGCAGCGGCGGAGCAGAAAGCAATTGTGCACGCGATCTTGTAGCCAATTTGTTTCAAATAACGAGACATGGTCCATCACCGAATTTGATTCCAAGGCGGTTGCGCTCGCCATGCTGGAATCCTAAGAGGGACCGTATTAAACGGGGGTCAAATCGGAGGCGCCGCGCATCAAGAAAGCGTCAAGGCCGCGGCAACAGGAGCGGAGTCCGTGAAGATTCCGTGACTGGGGACGCCAAACTGGGGCGGCGTTGCGAAAGGCGCGCAAAGAGGCCTGGAGCGCTCGTGGCTCCCGCTCATGTATGCTCGCGGTCAGCGCATTGGAGCAAGTCGGTCGGCGTCCGGCTGAATGCTTGAACGCCCAGGCGACGCGGTTGAGATAACCCCTTCGCGGCGCGTGCACAAGGGTTCCGGCTGAGCTCGGTTTTCACCAGCGCATAATGATGTCGCTGGCGGCGGTGAACAAGGCGTGCCTGCCATCGAAAGGTCGGGAACGGCTGTTGTCGTCGAACCGCAACTCGGGCCGCAGGCGAATTCGCTCAGTGAGTTGAATCTGAACGCCGCCCGTCACGGCCGTGTAAAGACCGGCATAGCCGGTGCGCTGCCCTTTGAAATCGTCGAACAACTCGACTCGCACGGCAGTCGACAACTTCTCGTTAATCCGCCGGGTGAGATAACTCTGGTAGCCGATCCAGTCGGCCGTGCCCAATTGCGGGACGTCTGTCTGATAGCCGAAGGTCGTGGCGAAGGTGAACTTCAGGTCTTCGCTGAACTGGTGGCTCCAGATCAACTCAAAGAGATTCAAGTTATCGAGGTTGTAAGCGGCGACGTAACGCGGCGAACCGAGGATCGTGGAGAATCGCAGCGTGTTCCGCTGGTCGGGCGCAGTCCATTGAACGTTGCCTGAGTACTTGAGCTGGTTGCCGGGCGTAAACCATTCGTCGTTGCCGATGACCAGCGCCGACTGGCTCGACCACTGCTCGCTGAGTTTGAGCGTGGCCATGGCGCCGACCTGCGTGAAGGGATCGTAAATGAACGTGTACGTGTGTGACAGGAACGTGTTGCTCGGCGCATCGACTGCTTCGATTCCCCAGGGCGCGTAAAAGCGGCCGATCTGGACGTCGAGTCCCTGAGCGACGTTTGGAAAATAGGACTCGGCGTAAAACCGCACCGGGTCGATGCCATACAAGTTCGGGCCGCCGCGCGTGCCGACCAGTTGCTGGTTGAAAAGCCCCCGGGGCAGGCTGAAGCGGTAATCGCTGCCCGGCAAGATCGTGTCGGAAAGAAAACCGAAGCTCGGCCCGGTGGCGTCTTCCTTGTCTACGGCCCGTTCGATCCGCAGCCAGTTCTGTTGCAGCAGGAATTGATTCGCCCGGTAGTTGAAGCCCATCGGCAGTTGCGAGACCCGATCGGTGCTTGCCGTATACGAAGCGTCGATCCAGCCGCTGATCCAGAGCTTGCCGGGAGGCGCATCCTCGCCGGTGCGGCCGCGGCGGCGCAGCGGCTCGGTCGGTTGCGTGGGCGGGGTAGGCGGCTGCTCCGGCGCGAGCTCGCCTGACGGCGGCTGGCCTTCGGGCTGTCGTTGAGTCTGCCGCCGTCGGCTCGAGAGAGCCATTCTGTTCGCCGGGCGAATGCCGCCATGATAGGGGGCTTCGCCAGTTTGTGGCTGGAAGCCGCCACCGGAGGTAGATGACGCTGGTTGCGGCTGGGCCACGAGCGTCAAACAGACGACCAGTGGCGCGAACATGGGCAGGCCTTGACGGGTTTCGGCGGCCCGATTGGGGCGGCGAACGGCTTGGCGTCACGGCGTACAGGGCCCCACCCAGGTTTCGACTTCAGGCTGCAACCATGCCGTGACACCGTCTGGTTATCGGTTCTGGCCGAGTCGAGAGTTGAGGGTTTCGAGGATTACGTCGAATCGGAGTCTCAATGCGCGACGGTTTCAAGGTCTTGCCAGGTCAATCACGCCCGCCGAATCGCGTCGCTGAATGAGCCCGAATCGTCACGTAACTCGCCCAAAAGGATTTTTCCGGAACGAGGGCGTTCGCTGGTGGCCCGTTCCAGGTTCTGCTTCGCGGCTTCGTACGTCGGGTCGAAATTCCAGGCAGCCCGGTAGTTGCTCAGCGCCTCGGGCAGCGCTCCGCGCATTTCATGGATGGCGCCGAGCATGTTGAACGCCTCAGGCCGTTCCGGGGCGAGCGAAATCGCTTTGTGCAAATGCTCGACGGCGGCGTCGGTATGCCGCTCGCTGAGGCAGTGTTTGGCGAGTTCGAAGCGGGCTGCATAATCATCCGCTTTCCCGTCGCGCAGTTTTCCCCGATCGAGCACTCGCTGCACCTGGCTCCTGATCTGCTCGGGCGTAAATGGCTTTTGCAGAAAGTCAATCGCGCCCAGCCTCATCGCGTCAACGGCGGTGTCGATTGTTCCGTGAGCCGTGATAATCACTACCGGGATTTCAGGACGCGAATCGCGAAGCCATCGCAGAACCTCCATCCCATCCATGCCGGGCATTCGCAAGTCGAGCAGGACCAGCGAGTACGGCTTTTGTTCGACTTTTTTTTGCGCTTCTTCGCCGGTCGATGCCGTCTCGATCGATGCTGGCAATTCCGCCAGCGCCTCCGAAATCGTGAAACGGATGTTTTGTTCATCGTCGACGATGAGGATCGATTCAGGTTTCATTGTTGCCTTGCTCCGCGCCTGAGGGTTCATTTAGCAGTGTATCATTTGAGGCCCGCTGCGGGTATTCTGATGCGAACCTTTTCCAAGGCAGCAGAAGCTTGCGGACTCTTCGTCAAAAAATCCTGCTCGGCTATTTCGTAGCGCTTGGTTTCGCCGCCGCTGCGCTCGGTTTGGCGGTTGCGAACCTCGTGAGACTGGGCGACGCCAGCGATGCGATCCTGCGAGAAAACTATCGCAGCATTCTGGCCGCCGAGGAGATGCTCGGCGCGCTGGATCAGCAGGAAAACGGCAGTCTTCTGCTGATGCTTGAAATCGATCCCAAAGCGGCCTCCCAATTGAGCAAGGCCGATCAGAGTTTCTCGAAATGGCTGGAGCGGGCAAAGGACAATATCACGATCGAAGGCGAATCGGAAATCCTGAGCCAGATCGAACGGTCCTACGCGGATTTCCTGGATAAGCGCGCCCGTCTCGGCCAGATTGGCCTGCAAGATCGCGAGCGCGGAGCGGAGTATTATCGCGAGCAGTTCGCGCCGCAGGCGGCCGCGGTACGGCGCGCATGTCGGGAATTACACGACCTGAACCGTTTGACGATGGAGGCTAGCAGCCGACGCGCGCAAAGCGTCGGCCAGACCGCCGTCTGGTCGGCGCTGGTCGGGGGTTTGCTTTCGTTTGCGGGCATCGTCGCGTTCAGCGTCTGGTCCTCGAATCGTCTCGTGCGGCCGATCGATCGCCTTGCGCGGCTCACGGAGCTGGTTGCCGCGGGCGATTACAGCGTAAACATGGACCAAGCCTCGCGCGACGAGATCGGTCGCCTCGCCGAAAAATTCAACGCGATGATCGCGCAACTTAGGGACTATCACGACCTCAATCTGCGACGCATCGTGGGCGAACAACAAAAGGCAGAGGCTATTCTTGAAGCGATTGACGACGGGGTGGCGGTCGTGGCGGCCGACGGCGCCGTGGCCAGCCTCAACCCGGCGGCGGCTCGCATCCTGCGCGTCTCCCGGGACGCCGCCGTGGGCCGATCACAGACGGAAGTAATTCCTGACAACGAGCTGCGCGACCAGATCGCACGCACGCTAGCCGCCGGCCGCCCTCCGAAGACTCCGCCCGGCGGAAACTCGCTAACCATTGCGGGCGAGGGAAGCACGCCGCGCTATTACGATTGGGCGCTGACTCCCATTTCGAGTTCCGAGCATGGCGCTTCAGGAGTGATTCTGCTGTTGCGCGACGTGACCACGTTGAAAACGCTCGATCAGCTCAAGACGGAGTTCGTAATGATCGCCTCGCACGAACTGCGCAGCCCCTTGACCAGTATCTCCATGAGCATCGGCCTGCTGGAAGAACGCGTTAAAGACCAACTTGGCGAGGACGAGCGGCGCCTGCTGGACGTGGCACAAGAAGAACTCGAGCGACTGCGGAAGCTGGTGAACGAGCTGCTCGATCTCTCCAAGATCGAATCGGGCGAGCTGGTGATCGAAGCGGCTCCTACGCCCGTGGGGCCTTTCGTCGAAGCGGCGGTTGCTCCCTTCCGTCCGCAAGCCGAGAAGCAAGGGATCGACTTGACCGTCAAAATGGAGGACGGCATTCCGCCGGTCAGGGCGGATGCGAACAAGATCGCCTGGGTGGTCGGAAACCTGCTGAGCAATGCGCTCCGCTACGCTCGTCACGAGATCTCGGTCTCGGCCGAACGCGCGGGGCGCTGGGTCAATCTGTACGTCCGCGACGACGGTCCAGGCATTCCCCACGAACAGCAAGCGAGGATTTTTGATAAATTCGTGCAAGTTGAGGGGGACGCCAGGGGCGGCGCAGGCCTGGGCCTGGCAATTTGCAAAGAGATCGTCCGCGCCCACCGAGGAAATATTTGGATCGAGTCCGAGCCCGGTCGCGGCAGCCTGGTAATCGTCGCCCTGCCGATCAGCGGCGCCAACGCGGAGCTCTCTTTCCACGTGGGAACATGAGCGTTCGGGCGATTCTGGTGGCAAACGACGAAAAGAATCGGTCGGCGTCGCTGGCGCCGATACGCCGAGCTGAGGCCTGTGGACCGAGATTGCCGGATCACGGTGCAAGGAGGTCACGAGCGTTCGCAATCTCGGCCGTGAACCTTTTGCTGTACCTGGCTGTCGTCAAGACGCGCTGTGGTTCTGAGATTCTTTTACTTCGTTTGAGCTTGCTTCTCCGCCATGCCTCCTCATGTAATGCCGCGCTTGTCGCATCCGTTTTTTATGTACGAGCACATGCAGGCTCAGCCGGCGGCATTCGCCGAGGTCGCCCTTCGCAATCGCCTGCTGCTGACGCCGCTGGCGGATGCGATCGCCTCTTGCCGCAAGCTGTTCCTGGTCGGCATCGGCACGTCGTATCACGCGGCGCAGATCGGAGGGCATCTCTTCCGACAGTACGCCCCGACCACGCCGTGCGAGGCGTGGCATTCGTTCGATTTCTCGTTCTTCGGGCCCGCGCTATCGCCGAAAGACGCGGTGCTTGCGATCAGCCACCGGGGCGCCAAGCAATACACGTTGCGCGCCCTTGAAATCGCCAAAGAGGCTGATTGCACGGCTGCCCTGCTCGTCGGCCAAGACGCCCCTGTTCTCCCCATGGCGCTGGATGGCATTTTCGAAACCGTTGCGCAAGAACGGAGCTCGGCCCATACCGTCAGTCACGTCGCTTCGATCGCCGTCCTTGCCGAACTGGCGCGGCAAGCCGGACGCAGCGAAATGCTCGACGCCGAGTTGCTCGAGCGGAGAATCCCTGCGGCGTTGACCGATGCACTGGCAACCGAAACGCAGATGGCCCGATGGGCGGCGGAGCACCAGGCATGCCGGCGGATCTGGCTGGTCGGCGCCGGCCCGACGGCGGTGACGGCGCATGAGGCGGCGCTGAAGATCAAGGAGACTTCGTACCTGCAGGCCGAAGGCCTCTCGGTCGAAACTTTGTTGCACGGCGCGTTCCAGTGCTGCGAGGAGGATGACCTGTTCGTGCTGATGGCGCAGAACGGCCCGGGTCAGCTTCGGATGCGGGAACTGCCGGCAATGATTCGAGAGATCGGCGCCAGGTGCGTCGTTCTGACCGACGATGCCGCGACGTTCGAGGGGATCGTTTCGGACTGTTGCGTCGTTCGCACGACGGCGGCGCCGTTCGAGGCGCTCGTCTGTTTGCCGCCGCTGCAATTGTTCGCCTACCATCTCGCCCTGGTGCGAGGAACTAATCCCGATTGCTTTCGGCTGAACGACCCCCGTTTCGCCGCGGCCATGGCGCGAGTCAAGCTGTAAGCGGAGAAAACGGCTGAATGAGGTTTGACAGCCGCAGGCGTCTGGCCTACCATCGTTAGCTGAGGAGCGAGCCGCATGGCGTGAAAATGCCTTGAACGCCCCCTGCCCTGCGCGGCTTAGCTGAGATGTTTTGTTCCAACCGCTTCCGGCGCTCTTGTTCGCGAGCCATTCGCTCTGCGGCGGTGTTGTTTGCGCTGGCCGGTTACCTGCTTGCCGCCACCGGCGTGCCCGTCCCTGTGCTGCCAGGCGCCGCGTCGACTGCGAAGGATCGCAGCCAGCCGTTTCCTTGTATGGACAACCCCTGCGGCTGCAAAGACGCCCTGCAGTGCTGGCGAAGTTGCTGCTGCACGACCCCGGCCGAACGGCTGGCGTGGGCCCGGAAGCACGGCGTCACGCCGCCCGTGGACCTGGCTGCGGCGGACTTGGCTGCGAGCAAGCCGCCTGCGCATTCCTGTTGCGCCGCAAAACATCGCCCCGCCGCCAGGCCATGTTGCACCGCCGGTCGCGACCGCGCAAGCTGCAGCGCCGCCGACCATGGCTGTGCCAGCCGGCAGCGGAAATGCAGCGCCCAGGACTGCCACGAGCCGAAAACCGCGTCGGCCGATGCCTCGCGCTCATCAGCGAAATCACAGGCTCAACAGCCTGCCAAAAAAAGCATCGACTTCGTGGTGATCTCGGCCTGGCGGCACTGCCATGGTCTGGCGCCGCTGTGGAGTTTTCTGGGGGCGGCCTTATCTCCGCCGACGCCGGTCGGCTATGAATTCGACTGGCAGATTTCCTGCTGGTTTTCTCTCTGCTCGGAATCCTCGGCCTCTGCCGATCTCTCTCCGGCAATTCCTCCGCCTCGCGTCTGAAGCCGCAACTTCTCACTCATCGCCGTTAAGCCGGCTGAATCGCGTTGCTGCGCGGCATGCGCCAGCGCGCTAGGCGTCTTGACGGGCTATCCAGGCTTTCGATTGCGCTGTTTCGTGTTTTGGCATGATCTTGCGCGCCTAAGTTGCTTGCCGACGGCTCGCTCCTCAAACCGAAATGTCGGCGGGGACTTAGGCGCGCCAGGTCATCGTCAGGCGTGAGATGCGGTCGAGTAGGCCGACAACTGCCCGCGCTGGGATCGTCGGGCGTCCTGGGAATGGGAACGCACCATCGGCTGGGACCGTAAGCGACCTGCTCCGATCGGCTCAGGACAGAGAATCAAAAGGGCCGAGCGAACGACCCTGCGCCGGCAGACCGCCGGCAACACGGCCCTTCCTTTATTTGGATTCAAGTACGTACGACCGATGAGGAAAATTTTGGTGAAAGCCACTGCAAAACGAAAACGTTCGAAACCCGAGCCCGGTTCGAGCGTTTCGCGCCGAAGCGTCTTTCGGGCTCTCGGCTCGGCGATCGGATCGTTGCTGTTCGGCGCGATCTGTTCTCTGGCGTTTCTTTATTATCACGGCAATGCCTCTCAAGCCTTGAAGGCCTCGGAGGGGGACGCCGATTTCGGCGTGCTGGAACAATGCCGGCAGTTTTGTGAGCAATACGGGTTGTTGCCGAGCGGGCGTCTGGACGACGATGCCCGGGCCTTTCTTAAAGCGGCCAAGCACCAACCGCTGAGCGACGGTCTGCGCGAAGTCCTGGCAGACGAGAGCTTTGTGCCCGCCGAATCGCAAGCTCATCCGCTGCTGCACAAGACTGCGCCTGAGTTCAGCCTGCGGGACGACCAACGGACGCTCGTCACGCTCTCCGAATTGCGGCGCGAGGGGCCCGTACTCGTCGTCTTCTACTACGGCTACTACTGCAGCCACTGCGTGGCGCAACTGTTCGGCATCAGCGACGACATGGCGCATTTCCGTGAACTTGGCGTACAGGTCGTCGCCATTAGCGCTGACTCGCCGGAGGAAACGGCGGAGAAACTGGCCGAGTACGGGCGTTTCGAGTTTCCCGTTTTGTCGGATCCCGACAACGCGGTCGCCGGGAACTACGGGACCTATTTTCCCGCCGGCGGCGGCGCGGACGAACAGCTTCAACACGGCACGTTCGTCGTTGATCGCAACGGGCAGATCGTTTGGGCGAACCGGGGCCCGGCGCCGTTTATCGATAACAAATCGCTGCTGTACGTCCTTGCACGACTGCAAGGACGCACGCCGCAATCGGCAGGCGGCAAGCAGGAACTGCAACCGAGTCGTTGATCGCCGTCCGCAAGCGGCGCCTGACTCGTTTATCGTTTTACTCGTATTTACTCGCATTCGAATTTGGAGAACCGCTTCATGACACCCAGAGACGCACTGCATGTTTCGACGGTTCCTTGGCCTGCGCACAGCGCGCCTCGGCGGCCTCGCGCAGGCTTTACGTTGATTGAACTTCTCGTGGTCATCGCCATCATCGGCATCCTGATTGCGCTGCTGTTGCCCGCCGTGCAGGCGGCGCGCGAGGCGGGCCGGCGGATCAACTGCACGAGCAATCTCAAGCAATTCGGCCTGGCCTTGCAAAACTATGAAAGCACGTTCCGCTCTTTCCCGCAGACTGACGCTCCCAACGGTTTTTCGGTGCAGGCCCGGCTGTTGCCTTACATGGAGCAAGTCAACCTGCAAGGCCTGCTTGACTTCACCAAGCCGGCGTTCTTCGGGACGTGGAGCACGCAGACGCCCAATACGCCGTTTATCGCGGCCTTCGCTATGCCGTTGCCGATCATGCTCTGCCCGAGCGATCCGGCGCCCACGCTGAACACCGTGACGATCAGCGGTACGCCGTATGTCTACGGCGCCAACAATTACATGGTGAGCACGGGGAGCGCGACGGGTACGAACTACGATCAGCGCTGGCCGACCGACGGCATTGTGTTCGAGAATTCCAGCGTCCGCTTTGCCGACGTTACCGATGGAACGTCCAACACCGTGTTCATGAGCGAGTCGGTGCGCAGCATCGGCCAGGATATGACTTTGCCAGCCGGCACGACTCCGCCGTTCCCTTACCAATACACGCTCAACGGATCGTCGGGCGTCAATTCTGCGCTGCAGGCCGTCCCGGGCTTGCAGGCCACCGGAGGCGGTTGGAGCTCGTTCGTCAATGCCGCCGGCATGATTTCCAATCCCAACCTGGAGGTCATCTGGCCTACGTTTACGCAATGGCGCGGGGCGGGCAACACGGCGCTGCGAGGCCGCGGCACGTCGTGGGCCGCCACCGGGGCGCTCAATACGCTTACCAACGGCTACACCACGCCGAACAGCCGCATTCCTGATCTGGTGACCCATTTCACCGGCTTCTTTGGGCCGCGCAGTTGGCACTCGGGCGGCGCCAACGTGGCGATGGGCGACGGCTCGGTGCGGTTCCTGACCGACGGCATCAACAGCGTCATCCATCATTTCCTCCATAGCCGAAACGGCGGCGAAGCGGTCGGCGACTTTTAACGGGAATCGCGTTTCATGACGACCGACATGCACGCTCCGCCGACCGGCCGGTCATGGCCGGACTATCGCGCGGTCTGGCGCTGGCACTTTTATGCAGGACTGTTCTGTATTCCCTTTGTAATCGTCCTGTCGATCAGCGGCGCGATCTACCTTTTCAAGCCGCAGATCGAAGCCTGGAACGATCGGCACTACGATGGGCTCGCGCTTAAGGGAACCACGACCAGCGCCTCCGATCAGATACGCGCCGCGCTGGCGGCCGCGCCAGGTTCAACCTTTCGGTCCTACGAGCTGCCCGCCGCCGCGGATTCCGCGGCGCGCGTGATCGTCAGCCGCGATGGAGAGGCGGTCCGCGTATATGTACATCCGGAGACATTGCAGGTCTTGCACATGATCCCGGAGAATCAGCGGTTCATGCGGCTGCTGTTCAGACTGCACGGAGAGTTGCTCTTGGGCGCGCGTGGATCGCACCTGGTGGAGCTGGCGGCCTCATGGACGATCATCATGATCCTAACCGGCTTGTATCTCTATTGGCCGCGTCACGCCAAGGGACTCGGCGGCGTGTTGTATCCGCGGCTGACGGGCGGCGCGCGGATGTTCTGGCGCGATTTGCACGGCGTGAGCGGCGCCTGGATTTCATGCCTGGCGCTGTTCCTGCTGGTCAGCGGCCTGCCTTGGGCAAAGTTCTGGGGAGATTATTTCAAGGCGGCGAGGCGACTGACGGGGACCGCCGTCGCCAGGCAGGATTGGTCCAACGGTAGCGAGCGCAAGTCGCCAGGCGGCGATACCGACGCAAGCGAACACGCCGGACATCGCGCGGGCCGGCACGCAGAGCGGCGCGGCGGTCGCGAGGCGAATAGCCGCTCCAAGCCGATCGACTTATCGGCCGTCGATCGCGTTGCAGCGACCGTGCGACCGTTGGCGCTGCCGCCGCCCGTCGTCATCGCTCCGCCGGGGCGCGGTTCGACGCATTGGACCGCAAAGTCGATGACGCAGAATCGCCCCCAACGCGTCAACCTGGTCGTCGATCCGGCCACCGGGTCGATCGTCAGCCGCGAGGATTTCCGCGATCGTCGCCTTATCGATCGGATTGTCGGGTTCGGTATTGCCGCTCATGAAGGGCAGCTCTTCGGCTGGCCGAACCAGGCGCTAGGGCTCATTACCGCCGCCGGATTGGTCCTGATTTCCGCAAGCGGCATTGTGCTCTGGCTCCGTCGCCGAGAGCCAGGCGCGCTTGGAGCGCCCCGCGCGGCGCTCAGCCCGCGTTTTTCTCTGGGGCTGGTCGTTCTGGCGGCGGCGATGGGGATTTATTTGCCGCTATTCGGTGCGTCGTTGCTGATGGTGCTGTTGGCGGAAAAGGCGATTCTCAGCCGCATTGCCCCTGTGCGCGATTGGCTGGGTCTCAATCCTCCCGGGAGAAACCGAACATGATGACTCGAACTTGCCCAGAGATTGTCTCAACGGGCCTTGCGCTGGCGTTGATCGTCATCGCTTTGCCTGGCTGCGGCGTAAAGCCGGTGGCCGGAGGCACGAAAGGAACGCTGCGGGCAGGCGCCGAGATGCTGCGCGATATTCAACTGACGGTCCATCAGACGGACTCGGACGCATGGCGACAAGTCGGGTTTGGCATTACCGGCCCGGACGGCGAATTCGAACTGGTGACGCCCGGCGCCAAAGGGGCGCTGTGGCTGACGCCGGGCGAATACCGTTGCACCTTGGAATCGGTCGGCGCACCGGTTCGGATTCCCAAAGAGTACTCTCAGGCCGGAACCACGCCGCTCAAGATCACCTGGACGGAGAACGATGACGCCTTAGCTGTGGAAGTTGTGGGCGTGGCGCCTTAAGCGAAGCAATTCACGGACGAGCGACCCCATGTAGCGGAATTCGTGAGAATTCCGTCCGCACTGCAAGTGGTTTCGGAATGCTGACGAGATTGGCGGCCGTTGTTCGGCCATCGTCGCCTTTCGCTCCGGCGAAAGGACGTTCTTTCGCCGGAGCGAAAGGCGACTATTTTGCAGCCGCTCCAAGGCTCTCGACACTGAGCGTCTGCCGGCTGGCTGCTCTTCTCAGTTCATTGACTGGCGCGCACGAGCCGCTATCTTCGAGTCATGCCCGACGGCGCATGCGCCCTGCCCTGCCCTTTGGCGCCGTTTCTCCAACCTCTTTGACTGCCGCCGGAATCACATGTCTGCATTCACCATCGAAAACGAAGACCAGCTTGATGACCTGCTCAGCGAGCCGACGCCCGAGGTCGTGGCGGCGCTGGGCCGCTTGTCGGGCGATATCCTCGTGCTCGGCGTCGCCGGAAAAATGGGACCGTCGCTGGCCCGCATGGCGCGGCGGGCTTCGGATGCAGCTGGCATCCAGCGGCGCGTGATCGGCGTGGCCCGGTTCTCCGCCGGGGGTCAGGAGGCGCTCGAAGCATACGGCGTCGAGACGATCCAATGCGATTTGCACGATGAAGGCGCCGTCGTCCGGCTGCCGGAGGCGGAGAACGTCATCTATATGGTCGGCCGGAAATTCGGCTCCACGGGCGAGGAGTACCAGACCTGGGCCACGAACTGCTACGTGCCGGCGCTGATTTGCCGGAAGTATCGCCACAGCCGGATTGCGGCTTTCTCCACCGGCAACGTCTACGGCCTGGCGCAGGCGGATGGCGGTGGTTCGTGCGAGAGCGACTCGCTGGCGCCGGTGGGCGAATACGCCATGAGCGCCTTGGGACGCGAACGTCTGTTCGAGTACTTCAGCCGCTCACAAGGAACTCCGCTGGCCATCGTGCGGCTGAACTACGCCTGCGAACTGCGCTACGGCGTGCTGGTCGACCTGGCCCAGCGCATTCAGGCCGGAGAGCCGGTCGATCTGAGCATGGGCTATCTGAACACCATTTGGCAAGGGGACGCGAATGCCATGACTTTGTGCGCATTGGAACACGTCGCTTCGCCTCCCTGGACGGTTAACGTCACCGGGCCGGAACTGCTTTCGGTGCGTTCGATCTGTGAACGACTCGGCGAACTGCTCGACAAGCTCGTGCGGTATACGGGCATTGAGTCTGACACGGCGATTCTGAGCAATGTTTCCCGCGCTACGGAGTTATGGGGGACGCCGCGAATCGGCGTCGATCAACTCCTGACGTGGATTGTCGATTGGGTCGGCCGCGGAGGACGGAGCCTTGGAAAGCCCACCCACTTTGAGTCGCGCGATGGAAAATTCTAAACCTGGCTCGTGGAAACAAATCTTAGACGAGGGCGTGGCGATCCCGGCTTGCCCGCTGGCGCTGAACTCGCAGCGCCGCTGGGATGAGCGCCGGCAGCGGGCGCTGGTCCGTTACTATCTCGACGCGGGCGTCGGCGGCCTGGCCGTGGGCGTACATACCACGCAGTTCGCCATTCGTGATCCGCAAGTTGGGTTGTTTAAGCCCCTGCTGCAGTTCGTCAGCGAAGAACTCGACCGGCTCGATGCCGCACGTAACTCGCCGGTGCTGCGGATCGCGGGAGTTTGCGGGCAAACGGCCCAAGCGCTGGCCGAAGCCGAATTCGCGCGCGAAACGGGCTATCACGCCGGGCTGCTGAGCCTCGCGGCGATGCGCGAGTCTGATGAGGATGCCCTGATCGCTCACTGCCGCGCTGTGGCGGACGTGCTCCCCGTGGTGGGCTTTTACCTGCAGCCGTCAGTCGGCGGGCGCGTGCTTTCCTATTCCTTCTGGCGACGGTTTGCGGAAATACCGCAAGTGGTCGCCATCAAGATTGCGCCGTTCAATCGGTACCAAACTATCGACGTCGTGCGCGCCGTGACGGAGAGCGGCCGCGACGAGATTGCGCTTTACACGGGCAACGACGACAACATCGTGCTCGATCTGCTCACGCCCTATCGCTTTCGGCAGAACGGCGTCGTCCACGAGCGGCGGATTGTCGGGGGATTGTTGGGCCAATGGGCGGTTGGCGCCCGCCAGGCCGTTCGCCTGCTGGCGGAATGCCGGCAATTGGCTACGGCCGGAGTCGATATCCCCGTCGAAATGCTGCGGCGTCACATCGAGCTCACTGACGTTAACGCGGCGACCTTCGACGTCGCCAATCAGTTCGCTGGCTGCATTGCCGGGGTCCATGAAGTTTTACGGCGGCATGGTTTGCTGGAAGGCATTTGGTGCCTCGATCCGGACGAGACGCTCGGCCCCGGGCAGGCTGAAGAGATCGACCGCGTCTGTCGTCAGTATCCGCACTGGTTCGACGACGCCTTCGTCGCCGAGAACCTCGACCGCTGGTTAGCCGATTGAAGCCAATGGATTCAGAAGCATTGCAGCGCGTGAAGGTGTGCGGCGCCGAAGCGGAGTTTATCCCGCGCCGGTTGGCGATGCCGCTGGTGCTGAGCACCGGCGCCATTGAGGAGGTTACCGAGGCGCGCGTCGCCGTTGCGGTGCGAGCAGGCGGGCGAGAGGCGATCGGACGCGGCGCCATTTATTTGAGCGATCTGTGGGCCTGGCCCGATCCGTCGTTGAGCCACGCTTACCGCGACGAGATCCTGCGGCGCTTGTGCCGGCAAATCGCCGAGGAACTGCCGGCGCTTTGCGGCGAACCGGCCCATCCGCTTGAACTTGGTCTGCGGTTGCACGAGCGAATTTGCGGCGATGCGGCGGCCGCGTTAGCAGGCCAGACGCTCCCGACGCTCGCTCGGGCGTTGTGTCTGAGTCCGTTCGACGCCGCGATTCACGATGCCGCGGGCATCGCGATCGACGTTTCGGCCTTTGCCTTTTACGACCGTCCGGCGAGCATTCCTGAGGCTGACCATCTCTTTCCCGGGCAAGGCGCCGCGGCGGCCATTCGGCGACTGTTTCGCAAAACGCCCCAGCACGGGTTTCCCGCCTGCGTCGTGGTCGGCAAGTCCGATGATCTGGCTGAGCATTTGGGGCGCTGGGTTCGCGGGCGCGGCTATCGACGCGTCAAGCTCAAGCTGTCGGGTAAGGACAACGCGGCAGACGCGGCGAGAACCATCGAGGTCTATCGAGCGCTGCGAGAACTCGGCGTCGAAACGCCTTGGATTAGCGTCGATACCAACGAGGCGAATCCTGACGCGGCCAGCGTGCTGGATTACCTTGAATGTCTGCACGCCGCCGATGCCGGCGCTTATGCAGCGCTTGCTTATCTGGAACAGCCCACGGCTCGCGACATCCGGCGGCAGCCGTTCGACTGGCGGCCGGTGACGCGGCTCAAACCGGTGCTGCTGGACGAGGGCCTGACCGATTTTGCAGGGCTGTCCGAAGCCGCAGCGCAAGGCTGGAGCGGGTTGGCGTTGAAGACGTGCAAAGGGCACAGCTTCGCGCTGGTTGCCGCAGCCTGGGCCGCGCGGCACGGTCTGATCCTCTCGCTGCAAGATCTGACCAACCCGGGCTATTCGGCCATTCACGCAGCTTTGTTCGGCGCCTTCGTGCCGACGATCAATGGCGTGGAACTCAATTCGCCGCAGTTCACGCCGGAGGCCAACGCGGAATGGCTCTCCTCACTAGCATCGTTGCTGGAGCCGTGCGACGGAGTGCATCGTCTGCCGTCGAGCATTCCCGTGGGGCTGGGGTCCTTGCTATCAGCGCGGTGACGCAGGCGAGCCGACGCGAGTAGCCGGGGAAGCCTTAGAAGGCCGCTTCGACCGCCATGGGCGCCGCCTGAGCGACAAGAAAGCTCATATGCAGTTCGGCATGCCGCAGATGAAAGCTGTCCCACTCGTCCAGACTCATTTCGCCAAATACCGGATGCGGGGCGCGCTCGGTATCGTGCTGCAATCGCAGCACGGCGAGCCGGAGTTCGGCCAATGCAGTCTGCACGTCTACTTCTTCGGGGACAAGCAGCGCTTGCGCCTCTCGCGGCAGTCGAATGCCGGGCGGCATCGGGCCGCTGATGCAGCGTTGGCGATAAAAGATGCGCGCTGCCAGACGCACTAACCACGACGCTTTGAAGTCGGCGCCGTCGATCGACAACTCCATTGCCCGCGCCAAATGCCCCAACGTCTGGCCTGGCGACCAATTGCCAAGCGAGCGCACGTCGCAGGCCGCCAAACGCTCGGCGTCGTTGACCAGATCCTGGTAGCTGTCGTAACGGAGCGGACGACGAGCGAAAACCTTTTTTGTATCGATTGCCATGTCGCAATGCCTCGGCACTAACAGACGGTGGCCTTAATGGATGTACGAAGACGCAAGTCTATCCGGCCGGAAGGGCAGTGCCAAGCATTTATCCCCCCTTTTTGCTGCGAGTCAGAGACATCCCTATATCAACCTAAGGCCGAGTGGAGCGCTTGGGGAAAAATGCCGACGTTCGAAACCGCGCAGGCGATGCGTAAAGAGCGAGTATCGAAGGAGTTATCTGCGTGTCGTGGAGATTGTGGGGAAACCAAATGGTTTTCCCGCATTGAAGCAGCCAGATCATTAGTTCAGCGCACGGCTCTGGATTTCCCCGCCTCTGCAATTTGCTCGTCTTTCCACAGGCGACGCAGGCGGTATAATCCGCAAACTCTAGGCGCCGTCGCTGAGGATGGCGAGACGCCTTGACGTTCATTCCGCGTGCGGTCGTTAAGGCCTGCTTCGCGCGATTGCCGGCATTGCCGGCGCCAAGATCAAGGAGGATGGCCATGGCCGGACGAGTGCGAGTCGTCATTCAGGCGCGCGTGGGCTCTACGCGACTGCCAAGCAAGATCATGGCCCCGCTGGCGGGAAGCCCCCTGTTGGCGCATGTCATAGGGAGATTGCAGGCCGCTCGACAATATGACGACGCGTATGCCCGCGAGTGGGAAGTGACAGTCGCCACTACGACCTCTTCGTCCGACGACGCGACGGAAAGGCTCTGTCGAGAACTCGGAGTTCATTGCTTTCGGGGCTCGGAAGAAGACGTGTTGGCTCGATATATCATGGCGGCTGCCGATCTTGCCGACGATGACGCGCTGGTGCGAGCCACGGCCGACAATCCGGTCTATTGCCCCGTGCGGACGGCGGCGATCGTGGCGGAGCATTGTGCGACTCAAAGCGACTATGTTTGCATCGAGAACCTGTCCTACGTCGTGCCCGAAGTGATGAGCGTCGGGGCGCTGCGGCGGATGGCCGTCCTGGCCTGCAATGCGTTCTGCCGCGAGCACGTCACGCCCTACTTTCGCAACGAATCGGGCGAGTTTCGCGTCGTGCAGTTGCCGCCATCATGGCGCGGGTTGCATCCTGAGTTTCGGCTCACGGTCGATACGGCGGAAGAATTGCGACGCATGAGGCGAATCTTTGACGCGGCCGGGGCGGACGAGCGACTGTTTCCGATCGAACGCGCTTACGAACTTTATTTGCCGCTCTACGCAGACGAGCAGCCTTGCCTGTCGGCAGCAGCCGTTTCCACGGAGCGGGACGAAACGGCAACGGGTGGCAAAGCGTGAACGAGTCGTCTGCTCCGCCGCTTTCTACCTTGCGCGTCGCGGTCGTTGGGCTGGGCTCGATCGGCTGTCGCCATCTCAAGAATCTGGAGCGATTGGGCGTCGAGCGGTTGACGGTAGTCCGCCGCGTGACAGGCGCCAACCCGGCATTCCAGCCGCCGCCCGGAGCGACCGTTGTTCATTCGATGGCAGACGCCCTGGCGCGCGGGCTCGATGCGGCGATCATTTGCAATCCGACTTCGGTGCATGTTTCGACAGCGATTGAGTGCATGGCGGCCGGCGTTGCCGTGCTGGTGGAAAAGCCGATCAGCCATCGCCTCGACGAAGCGGATCAATTGCTACAGGCGGCGCAGCGCAGCGGCACGCGGGCCGGCATGGCGTACGTCATGCGATACCATCCGGCATATCGCATGGCGCGTGACATGGTCGTGTCGGGACAACTCGGCCGCGTGCTGTACGCCAAAGCCTGGTTCGAAGCGTATCTGCCTGACTGGCATCCGTGGGAGGACTATCGGCAAGGCTATGCCGCGCGACGCGAGCTGGGAGGCGGCGCCTTGCCTACGCTGGACCATGAGATCGACTTTCTCAATGGGTGCTTCGGCGAGCCGCAATTTGCATCAGGCTGGACGGGGCGCAGCGGCGCCCTGGAGACCGATGCCGACGATTGGGCGACAATCTTCGTACGTTATGCCGGCGGAGTTTCCGCGAGCTGCGCATTCAGTCTCTGTCGCCGCGACCGCAGTCGCGGCTTCGAAATTGTCGGCGAACAGGCGACTTTGAGCTTCCGTTTCGAGACGGGAAAGCTGGAATTGCTCAACGGCGGCGACCGCCAGACGCTTTGGGACGGCGCCGAGTACGACTTGAACGACGCCTATTTAGCCATGCTTCGGCACTTTCTCGAGGCCTTGATCGACCATCGAGCGACGCCGATCGGTCTTGAAGCGGGCTTGCAGGCCCTGCGCGTGGCTGCCAGCGCGCGGCCGGCGGCGACTTCGCCCTGAAGTGCCGGCGTTCGGCGGCTGACCTCCTCGCCGAGAGGCCAAACGGTTATGCTGTTGCGGCGTGAAATCGGTTTCGACGAAGAACGTGCTCGTGGCATCGGCGCCTGGCTGGCGCCGCGTCAGCTTGACGGCGCTCATTGACGCAGGCCGGACGTTCGCTCCACCGCAACCAATGCGACTTGTCTGCGGAAAGGGCGAGACCGGTTATGCACGCCGGTCCTTCGGATTGGGTTTCATGGGAGGAGGAATCATGAGATTCGCTAACGCAACCTTGGTTTGTATGGCAGTATCATGGTTGGCATGCGGCGAGTCGACGGCTGCGCACGCCGTCGCCGACCAAGACGGCGCCGAGGCTGACGTCAAGCTGGAGGTGCGCGGACTGCAGCCGATTTACCATCGCTTCGGGCCGGTGCGAAAAGACCTGGCCTGCCTGCCGGGAGAACGTCTTTACTTTCGATGCGATCTTCATGGTTGCGGTTTGGACGGCAGGCGCCGAACGGAGCTCGACGTCTCGTGGCGCATCGTCAATGCTGAAGGAAAGGTGCGCCAAGCTGCTTCGCATCCCGTCAAGGCCTTCTGCTGGGCGCGCGAGGACGCATTCGTTCGCCTGAGTGAACGCTGTATCCTGGACGATACGTGCCGACCGGGCAAATATACGCTGGAACTCGCCATCGAAGACCGGATCACCGGTCAGGAAGCCAATGCGAGCCTGCCGTTTACTGTCAAGCCTCCGGTCTTGGCGATTGTGTCGCCTCGATTCTATTGCGACGAGAAATGCACCGCCGCCGCCCCGCTTTCAGGCGTGATCAATCAAGCCATTTTTTGCGAGTGCGAAATCGTCGGCGAAGATCGCTCTCAGGCGAAGGTCCATCTGAGCGTATCGATTGACGTGGTCGATGCCGCAGGCAAGAGCGCTTGGGGCGGCCCGGACGTCTTTGACCTGGTGCTTGAAGGCGACCGCTTGCCGGCAAACATTTCTCAGCACCCCATGTTTCATACCATCATCGCTCTGTGCCACCCGGGAAAGTACGCGTTGCGCGTCGCGGTGGTCGACAAGGCGACCGCACGGATGGCAGAACTCGAATTGCCGCTCGAAGTGCACGACCCGCAGGAGCCCAACGACCTGGCGGCCAAGTAGACGCGAGGCGCAGGGGGCATGGCGTCGAGCTGGCATAGGCGCTTTGCCGTGCCAGCCGAGAGAGAAAGCGCACGCTGGCGAGTCGCGTTTTGCGCATTGCGGCTATCAAGCAAGCGCTCAATAATCCGGTAAGCTGGGATGGTCGTGGTGCAGCGCCGCCGCTGCGAAGTTTCGTCCCCTCGCAAATTCGCGATGGGACCCGGCGGAAAAGTCGTGAAAGCGAAACGCCGCAAGCCAACCGCATAGTTCAGGAAAGCCGAGGAGCCATGTTGACTGGTTGCAAACTGAAGGGACTCTTCGCCAGCTTACTGTTGTTTGGCTGTTGCGCCTCGCCGCTGGCGGCTGCCGACAAGGAACAGGCCGCGGACCAAGAAAAGCTGGAAATTCGCGGCTTTGCGATGACCTATGACAACTTGGGGCCGGCCCGCAAAGACGCTGCTTACTATCCCGGCGAGCGGATGTGCTGCCGGTATGACGTATACGGTTGCCGCACGAACGACGACGGGCAGGCGGAAATGGAGCTGTTCTGCCAAATTACCGACAGCCGCGGTCGCGTGCGAACGGCATTTTCCAACAAGGTCAAAGAAGCCGCCTGGAATTGCGCAAATCCATTTCTCAGGCTGCACACCGTACACGTCTTTGGCGACGACTTTCCACCGGGCCAATACCAGTTGGAAATCAAGGTCGAGGACCTGCAGACGAAGCAAGAGGCCAGCATCAAGCAGCGGCTGACCATCAAACCCGTGCAGTTGGCGCTGGTTTCGCTGCGCTGCTTCCGTGATGCGCAGCGCAAGATCTCGGCGCCTTTGGCAGGATTGGTCGAAGAAACGCTGTTTTTCAACCTCGAAGTGATCGGTGAAGATCGCACGCAGGGCAAGGTCGAATTGGCTTTTCTCGTGGAATTGCTGGACGCCGACGGGAACAACGTGCTGAGAGGAACCAGGCCGTTCGAGATGAAATCCGAAGATCCGGCATTCATTGAAAATCCCAGGCGGCATGCGGTGATGAACGCGACATTGCCATTGCGGCATCCTGGCAGATACACGCTGCGTTTTTCCGCCACGGACCAGCTTGTGGGGCGGACTGCCAGCCTGGAACTGCCCTTGCAGGTGAGCGACCCGAGCGAACCTGGCGTGGTCGCGGCAAAATAGCCGGGGCCGTTTGGCGGCGCGAAGCGACGCGTTTCGTAGAGTTTCAACCTTATCATTAGCTCTTTCATGCCTGAATCGCAGCCTTGCCCGGAAGTGGATATTCTCACCCGTCTGTTCGGACTCGAGGGGCAGACGGCGGCGGTCGTCGGAGGAGCCGGTCGAATTGGCCGCGCCCTCTGCCGAGCGCTGGCTGGAGCGGGCGCCGACGTGGCCGTTGTCGATCTGGAACTGGCGGCGGCCGAGCAACTTGCTGAAGAGCTTTCCGCGGCGACCGGACGAAAGGCCTTAGCGGTCCAGGCCGACTCGACCGAACCAGCGCAGCTTGAAGCAGCCGTCGAGCGGATTGTTGCCGAGCTGGGGCCGGCGAGCATGCTGGTTAACTCGGCGCAGTTTCGGGGGACCGGCTTCTATTCTTCTCGCGTCGAGGATTATCCGCATGACGCGTGGGAGCAGGTGCTGCAAGCAAACCTGACCGGCGTGCATCTGGCCTGCCAGGCGTTCGGCCGGCGAATGCTCGAACACGGCGGCGGCAGGATCGTGAACCTGGCTTCGACTTACGGGGTCGTTTCGCCCGACCCGCGAATTTACGGCGACTCGGGCGTCAACTCGCCGGTGGCTTATGCGGCGTCGAAGGCGGGCGTGATCAATCTGACTCGTTACCTGGCCGTGCATTGGCGAGACAGGAACATCCGGGTCAACTGCCTCGTACCCGGCGGCGTGTTCGACAATCAAGGCGCCGAGTTCGTGGAGAAGTATTGCGAGCGCACCCCGCTGGGTCGCATGGCGACGGCCGAGGACTATCAGGGCGCCGTGCTGTTCATGCTTTCGCAAGCTTCGGCCTACATGACCGGCGCCGTCGTCACGGTGGATGGCGGCTGGACGGCGTGGTAGAGCGTTCGAACTTGAAACGCTAGCAACCAGATTGCTCCCCGGACGCATCGGGCGAACTATTTCGTCCAGAGCATTGCTTTCGCGTGTTCGACTTTTTCACTCGTCCGGCGTGGATTGCATCACTTCAATAATGATGCCATCCGGATCCGCAACCATGAACGTTATCCCGCCTTCGTCCGGCGGCGAGATAACGCGTGCACCGTGATCTACGGCCCGAGTAAATGCGGCGTCGAGATCGTCGACCTCGAATAATAACGTCGCCATCGCCTGCTCAGAAAAGTCAAGCGAAGAAGGCTTGGCGGCGTTTTCAAGCAGCGTGATGGTCAGGCCGCCCAGTTGGAGCCAGGGGCAGGAGAAGCTATGGTCGCCATCAAGCAACTCTGCGCTGAAAGCCTTGCGATAAAAGTCAACTGACCGCCTGCGATCGGTGCAGACGATGCATACGGCATTGCGGGGTTTGTTGGTCATGACTTGTCGATCTTTCGTGTATCCATAGTCGTTTGAATGTGCTCGTCTCGCCACCGATCCAGCGTGGTTTGAAAGGCGTCGAAATGCGACTGCTTGTAGAGCACGAACCGAACCAGTTCAATGCCGCTGCTGCGGTTGAGAAAAGCGCCGGCGACATCGATTGCAATCGTCGCCGCCTCAACAATCGGAAACCTGTAGGCGCCGGTCGAGATCGCTGGAAACGAAATCGATCGGCAATGCTGCTGCGCGGCAGCCTCGAGCGCCAGTTGATGCACTTGACGCAACTGAGCGCGTGCTTTGTCTGCGTAGCGTTCGTTATAGAAGGGGCCGACTGCGTGGATCACGTATTTTGCTTTGAGATTGCCGGCGGCAGTCGTTTGCACATGGCCGGTTTGACATCGTTGCCCCCGTTCATTTGCTGGAAACTGTTCACAGAGCTGCTTTAAGACGGGACCTGCCGCACGATGGATGGCGCCATCGACGCCTCCACCACCCGCCAGTTTGGTGTTGGCGGCATTGACGATGGCATCGGTGTCTTGGTCGACGATATTGCCTCGTACAAGTTCAATGACGCCATGTTTTAGCGGGACCATTTGATCTCGAGTTGTCTGTTGCGAATCAGAACGAGAAAAGGAGCCTCCCTCGCCGGCGTCAGCGGCGGTGATGCGCGGCCGCTGGATTATGTGCCGGAAGCCGTCATTTCGCAAATTGCTGCGACGGAGCGGCCATTCGGCCCGAGTCGGAACGGGACTCCATGCCGTTGGGCCGCCGCGTCTGCACCCGGATGTCCCTGACTTAATGTAGCGGAACGTTCGCCGTAATCACTTTAGGACGCTGCCGCAGCGTCTGAATGTGCAAATTACCTCCAGCAACGCTCGCCGAAATCGTTCCACACTCGGCCGTGCTGAGAATCGTCGCTCCGACCGCTGCATAAGCCCGATCGAATTCCGGTCGGCTGTCGCCGTGACCGCCGCTGATAATCACCCATTCCGGCGTGCTCCAGGCGGCAAAGGCCGACGGGTTGCTGCGCAGGCTGCCGTGATGAGGCGCCAGGATCACGTCGCAATCGAGCGGCGATTCGGCGATCACGTCGTCCAGGCCCGGCGGCTCGAGGTCGCCCGTTAGCAAGATGCGTCGTCCCTGGTACTCGAGCAACAGCACCAGGCTGTTGGCATTGTCGCTGGCAATCCGGCGAGTGAGCGTCGGGTGCAGCACTTCGGCACGGCAGCCGGCGCCAATTCTCAGCCGGTCGCCGGCAAGCGTTTCCACCAGCGGCGGCTGAAAGCGCTGGATGGCCGCGCGCAGCTTGTTCATCGCCGCCCCTTCGTCGCGCATCATTAAGGGCGTAACGTAGAGGGCGCCTACGGAGAATTTCTCCAACAGCTCGGGGACGGCATTGTAATGATCCACGTCGGCGTGGGAGAGGACGATGGCATCCAGGTGTGTAATGCCGCGCGACCAGAGAAAGGCGGCCACGGAACGAGCGCCGCCGGCGGGCGAACCGAGCCGGCCGGCGTCGTAGAGCAGCTTTTTGCCGTCAGGCAGTTCCACCAGCACGGCGCCGCCATGTCCGACCGAGAGGACATGGCAATCGAGCCGCGCGTCGTGGCGCAAGTTCAACGCCGCCGCCCCCAACCCTATCGCCGACCAACCCGCCAACAGCGCCGC
>DASZUP010000441.1:0-5564 GCA_035547635.1 Pirellulales bacterium | reverse complement strand
GGCGATCGGCGTCTTGGGCCAAAGCGAGCGAGCAGCAGCACGTGCAACCGGCGATGGCTAGCGAAGTGCAAATAAGAGAGAAGCGAGACATCGAAGACCTTCCTCTCGGGCGGCGGATTGGAGACGGTTGCGGTTTGCCGTTGCGCGGGTCAAGGCTGAGCGGAAGCCGAACCGTTCAGCGGCCGGATGGTGATCTTTCGGAAGGCGACGGGGCCGTGATCGCCTTGGATCATGAGCGGGCCTTGGGGCGCCTCGTTCTCGTAGGCGGCGGCGCGCGTGGGGCCGGTGAGCTCGACGTTCTCGTGAATCAGCTTGCCGTTGTGAACGACCTTTTCAAAACGGGCATTGGCCGTCTTCTTGCCGTTGGCATCGAACCGCGGGGCGCGAAACACGATATCAAAGCTTTGCCACTCGCCGGGCGCCAGGCTGGCGTTGAGCTTGGGGGCGTGGCCCTCGTAGCCCTGGTTGTCTTTCCAGCGCTGGTAGATGCCGCCGCAATCTCCGTACTTGGGATGTTCGACGCCAAAGCTGTCGAGGATCTGGATCTCGTAGCGGCCCTGGAAGTAGATGCCGGAGTTCGAGCCCTTGGGCACGACAAACTCAATGTGCGCTTCGATATCGCCGTATTCGCCTTCACTGAACAGATTGTGCTCTCTGCCTTGCGGTCCGTTCACCAGCACGCCGGCGCCGGGCTCGGTTTGGAACAACTTCGGATTCGCCGGATCGAGCGGCGCCGCCTTGACCGCCATCCAGCGACCGGCGCCTTCGCGCCAGCCATCCAGGTTGCGGCCGTTGAACAGCGATTTCCAGGCGGGCTGCTCGTCGGCGCTGATTGCTTGGAAGGCGCCAAGCGTCAAGCCTGCGGCGAGCAGGAGAAGAATGCGTACAGGTCGCAAGACAAACGCAAGTCGGTCGGTCGCTGACATAAGGTATTCTCCGCAAGGACGCCATTGAATGTGGTCGAACTGATGTCCTGCGATTATAAGGGGCCGGCCGGGAGGCTGCGACAGGTGCGCGGCGACAAGCCACCGCGTTTCGCAGGCCGTTATCGCTCAGCGGAACGACTCCGAAAATGCGCTGCGGGCTACACGCAAATCGCCAGCCCCGGCAAGGCGCCAGGTAAAGGCAAAAACATGGATGGCAAAAAAATGAAGACCAGAATGGGAGCAGATGAGTGAGAGAGAAAGGAAGCGGCCAGTCGTCAGTGATTGGTCTGGAGCGACAAACAATCCAATTCCTGTCCCTATCTTTTTGCCCCCATTTTTTTGCCATCCTTGTCGGGCAGAGAGATGGAGTTAGGTAAGCGTGGCGCGGAGAACGGAATTGTCACCAATTCCGCTACCTGAATTGCCTATTGCAGTTGCTGGAGTAAAGCGAGGGAGTCGGCATGGTCGGGCTGAAGTTTGAGGGCGCGGCGCAGGTCGTCGAGGGCGGCTTGCCGTTGCTCGAGCGCGGCGTGGGCCAATGCGCGGTTGTAAAAACAGTCGGCGCTCTGCGGCGCCAACGCTACGCAGGCGTAAAAGACGTTGAGCGCCTGCTGATAACGGCCCTGCCGAAAGGCGCACATTCCGGCGTAATAGTTCGGCCAGAAGGCCTGGGGCGATTGATCAAGCGCCCGTTGGAATTCGTTCTCGGCCGCGTCCAGCTCGCCGCCGCGCAACAAATACCGGCCCAGTGCGTAATGCTCCCAGACGGTTTCCGGCGCCTTGCCACCCGGCGCCGCTGGCGCGATCGGCCTGCCGGAAAGCTCCGCAGCGTAACTCCGGCGTTCCCGTTGCAGCACGACGCTTTGGCCCAGCGACTCTTCGGCTTCGGTCAGCAATTCGAGCGCGGCGCGGCGGGCGGCGGCACGCTCGGGCTCCGAGGCGCCGCGGACCTTGAGCGAAGCCCAAAGAATGGCCAGATCGAGCAACTCGGTGCGAATCTCGGCGGCGTTGTCCGTATGTTCGAATTGAGCCAGCAAACGTTGCCGGGCTTGCCAGAGGGCGCCGCAGCCTTGGTCGATCTCGCGGATTACCGTCGCCGACGCCGAGGCCCCGCTGTCAATGAACCGCAAGCGGTCGACCAGCGCGTGCAAGTCGGCGCCGAGCCTAAGCTGCCGCGCGTCGCTTAGTCGCTCGCTTAACCTCCGTCGCAGCGCAGCCTGGCCGGGCACGTGACGTAGGTCGTCGAGCCCGCCGCGCAACCGTTCGATGGCGGCCGCATACTCTCCGCGCGCAAGCGACACTTCGGCATTTTCGAGCGCCGCCCGCGCTTCGCCGGCCTGGCGGCGGATGGCGTAGGCGCCCAGACTGACGCAGGCGACCGCGAGCAGCAGCCCCGCCGCCAGGCGGCCGAAAGCTTGCGGCTTGCGGCGGCGCCATTTCCGCCAGCGTTCGGCAAGGCTGCGGTTGGGCACGCCGACGAGCGGCAAATCGGCCAGGTGGCGCCGCAGATCTTCGGCAAACGACGCGGCGTCGGCATAGCGATCTCGCGGCTGGCGCGACAGGCACTTGGCCAGCAAGTCTTCCAGGCTGCGCGGCACGGCGCGGTTGAACTGCCGCAACGGCGGCGCCGGAGCGCCGTCGCCGGAATCCGCCGGACCGCCCAGCAATTCGTACAGCAAGCGGCCCAGCGAATAAACATCGGAGCGGACGTCAACCGGGCCGGGAACAGGTCTCCCAGCCCGCAGAGCGTCGACGGCGGCGGCCTGTTCTGGCGACATATAACCGCGCGTGCCGCCGAGCGAATCGCTCGGCGCCTCGGCTGAGACCGGGCCGCGGGCCAGATGAAAATCGAGCAACATCGGCTGGCCGTCGCCGGCCAGCAGCACGTTGGACGGCTTCAGATCCAGGTGCAGCAAGCCGCGCTGGTGAGCGTAGTGCAAGGCGTCGGCCAGGCAGGCGCCTATCCAGCAGACGGCATGTTCGTACGATTTGCCGGCCAGCAGCTCCAGCGCCGGGCTTTCGAACGGCAATGGCGAAGGCGACGGACGCTGCAGCTCGACCAAGGCCTCCGCCAGCCGCCTGCCGCTGCGCTGTTCGGCCGGGCAATCGTCGAGCGCCGCCAGCACCGCATCCAGGCTGGCGCCGCCGAGATACGGCATGCAGAGCGCTCGCAGGCCGCGTTCGGGAAAATCCTGCACGAGATACAGCGGCACGACGCCCGTGTGCTGCAAACGCGAAAGCGAGAGATGTTCGGCGACTTCCAGCGAGGCGAGCTTGACCACGACCGGCCGATCCGAAAGCGATGGCTGCGTGGCCAGAAACACCCGCCCAGTCGCGCCGCGCCCCAGTTCGCTTTGCAGGCGAAACTCGCCGAGCTCTTCGCCGGCCTCGGGAAATTCGAGCGCGGGCCGGTCCTGAAACAACCCGTAACAGGCCAGCAGCAGTTCCAGCTCCGTCTGCAGGTGCGGAAAGCGTGCGAGCAATTCGGCGGAATCGACCGTTTCGCCCGCTTCCTCGCGGAGCCAGATCTCTTCGCTGATCAGCCGCACGGCCTCGGCGGTTTTCAGCGGGGCGGCGGCGTGCTCGGCCAAAAACTGCTCGACGGAAAGGCATTGTCCCTGGCGCCACTGGACGCTGAACAGGCGAGCCAGCTCAGAACCCCGATCAGTGCGATTGGGGAATTCGGCCGCAAGGGGATTTTGGGCCGGGGGGCGCTTTGCCGCCGTTGACGACTCCGGCTTCACCGGAGCTCTCGCTCAGGCGCCGCGCGCTCGGCAAGGTCGCCGGATTCCGGCGCTTCGTCCGCGTCGAGCGTCTCTCGCTGCGCGGCGGCCAGCCGTTTGGCAAGGTCATAGAGAATGCGGCGCACGCTGCTGGCGTGCAGGCCGGTGCGCGCGGCGATTTCCGCCAGCGGCAAGCCTTGCCTCTTGAGCGTAAGCAGCTCGCGATGAGCGGGCGGACAGAGGGCGAGCAGTTGCCGCCATAGTTCATTGCCCCGCGCCTCTTCGCTCGGCGCGGCGACGCCGCTGGCCAACTGCCGGCCGTCTTCTTCCGGTCCGAACGGCTGTTCCAGTTCGATCGCCCGGCGATGCTGGCGAACGCGGTCGATCAGACGGCGCCGGGTCGCGGTGATCAGAAAGGCGCGAAGTTGCGCGGCCGTTTCAAAGTGCCAGCGTCCGTCGCGAAAGCCGTCGAGCAGGTCGGTCCAGACGGAGAGCACGACGTCTTCCGAATCGAACTTGGTGCGCAACGCTCCCGAGATCTGCCGGCGCACCAGCGTTCTCAAACCGGGCGCCACGTTGACGAACACGTGCTCGATGGCTTGCGAGTCGCCCTCGGAGAGCAATTCCAACAGGTGTTCCAGCGGGGGCGGATTCATCGTTGTTGCAAACGCAAAAAGTTCAGAGAACTCCGCGACGTGCGCAGGCGGTCCAGTTCCTGTCGCGCCGATGCATGTTTAGCCACAGGGCTGCGCTGCAGGCGGAAACCCGACACATAGTAAGCCACGCCGGCGGCGCCCAGGCCCCACAGCACGCGGTCGTGATCGGCCAACGAACTGACGAGATCGCCGCCCAATTCGTCCAGGTCGGAAAACACGGCCTGGAACGCTTGACCCAGTTTTTCGACGTCCGGGCTCAGGTCCGGAATCAAGGGAAACAGCGAGGCCCAGGCGGCCGGCGCTTCGCCAACGTCGGAATCGGAGTGAGGCGGCGCGGCGTTAGAGTCGTTCAAGGCCAACAGCGAAGAGTTCGCATCGAAGCTCTCCGCCAAGGCGACGGCTGGCCGGACTTGCTTGCCGTCCAGCGCTGCGCCCAAGTCTTCGCTCAACTCGATGTTGCCGTCCATCGCCTCCAGGCTGGCCAGCCGGGGGAGCGGGGAGTTCCTGTCAGCGATGCCGCTCGAATTGGCCGGGGCTTCGGCAGGATGCCGCTGCAATTCAATGCCGAGCGGCACCGACAGCGAGCGGGTCGACATCGCGCCGAACGGGTGCGGCCCATCGTTCAGGAACGGGATCAGCGCCGGCAGCGGCCGCCCTTCGGCAGGCGCCATCGGAGCGCCTCGCAGCGGCGCGCCGGTTTCAAGCCGGTCGAGCAGCATGTTGGCCAGCGGCTTGTCATCCGGCAGGTAGCTTCGATCCGCCGCGAAAGTCGGACGGCCCATCGCCTCGAGCGTCTCGTACAGCAGCTCCTGGCTGCCGGCGTCGAGCGCGCCGTAAACCGCTCGCCGCCCGGCATCGGCCGGCGGCGCCATGAAGCCCGACGGCGGCGCCTGAAGCGTTACCACCTGGATCTCCACGAACACGTCATCGTACGCAGCCACGGGCCTGAACTGTGCCGCAGGCATTTCGAGCGTCAGTTTGCCGTGCGTCGGGGCCTCATACGTCGGGGCCTCATACGTCGGAGCTTCGTGCGTCGAGACCGGCGCAATCAACTCGGGGACTTGGCCCGCGTATGCCATCTCTGCCGGGGCCGCCGGCGGCGGCGCCATGGCATTGAGTCCCAAGCTGAACAGGTATCGTCGCTCCAACGATTCAAACATCGCCTTGGAATTACTCCTACGAATGCGATCTCGCGACGTGCGGCTGCCAAACCATCGGCGCCTCCGAAATTCCACTCGCGGCCTCCTTCCTTGGAGCCA
>DASZUP010000440.1:0-7730 GCA_035547635.1 Pirellulales bacterium | reverse complement strand
GCCCGAGCCATAACCGCCTGGTGCTGTTGACTGCCTGCGCCACGCTCCTCGGCCCCATGACGGGCGCCGTCAGCCGCGAGTGCCAGGGCTGCTGCCTGGCGAACTCGCTTTCGCTGCTCCCTTTCTGCGGCGCGTTTCTGGCCATCGGAACCGTATTTCAGTTCCTCAACTTTCCGTTTCGGCGCGGGGCCGCGGCGCTGCGCATGTCAATCTGGATCATCGGCCTGCTCGGATGGTGCCTCGGCGGAATCGTCTCATTCGGTCATGCGTTGAACTGAAGTGGCATCGGCGCGAGATGAGAGGCGAAGGGGGAGCGACACGAGAACTCAAGGGGCCCCATCCGCCTCGCGCAGATCGGTGAACAAGATGCCGCCGGCCGGCTCAGTGATGAAAGCCGCTGGCGTCTTCTTCCGTCAGCGAGGCGTGGACCGGGTGCTTGTGGAAGTACTCGATCGCTTGCCTCATGTCCTCCACCAGCAGCGAACCCAGGTCGCGACTGACGCCGTGACGCACCAGGATCCGCTGGATGGCCAGATCCTCCCGGTTCGGCGGCAGCGAATAGGCCGGAACCTGCCAGCCGCGCGTACGCAGCCGGTCGGCCATATCGTAAAGCGTGAAGCCGGGGTCGGCGCCCTCTTTCAACTTCCAGCATAAGGCGGGAATGCCCGCGTTCATGTTGCCGCCGTAGATGATCTCGAACGGCCCGAGCTTTTCGATCTCGCCGGCCAGGTATTGCGCCGTCTCGTAACAGGCCGTGTGGATCTTGCGGTAGCCTTCCTTGCCCAGGCGCAGGAAGTTGTAGTATTGGCAAACCACTTGCCCGCCGGGCCGCGAGAAGTTGAGCGCAATATCGCGCATGTTGCCGCCCAGGTAATTGACCCAGAAGACCAATTCTTCGGGCAGGTCCTTTTCCTCTCGCCAGATGACCCAGCCGACGCCCAGCGGCGACAGGCCGAACTTGTGCCCGGAACTGTTGATCGACTTGACGCGCGGCACGCGGAAATCCCAGATGAGATCGGGCGAACAGAACGGCGCGATAAACCCGCCGCTGGCCGCGTCGACGTGGATCGGAATGTCCAGGCCCTGTTGCTTCTCCAGGCGATCGAGCGCTTGGGCGATGGCCTGCACCGGCTCGTATTGGCAGGTGAAGGTGACGCCCAGCGTTGGCACGACGCCGATGGTGTTTTCATCGCAGCGCTTCAGCACTTCTTCGGGCGTCAACAGGTTCCGGTCGCGTTCCAGCGGTACCTCGCGCAGTTCGATATCCCAGTAGCGGGCGAACTTGTGCCAGCAGACCTGCACCGGGCCGGAGATCAGGTTCGGCTTGTCGACCGGTTTGCCGGCGGCCTTGCGCTTGGCTTCCCAGCGGCGCTTCATCGCCATACCGCCCAGCATGGCCGCTTCGCTAGAACCGGTGGTCGAACAGCCGACCGTGTTCGCTTCGTCCGGCGAGTTCCACAGATCGGCCAGCATGTGGACGCAGCGGGCTTCAATTTCCGCCGTCTGCGGATACTCGTCCTTGTCGATCATGTTCTTGTCGAGGCATTCGTCCATCAACTTGTGGACTTCCGGCTCGACCCACGTCTGGCAGAAGGTGGCCAGGTTCTGCCGCGAGTTGCCGTCGAGCATCAGCTCATCGTGGACCACCGAATAGGCGTGACGCGGATCCTGTTCCTCGTCCGGGAACTTGTACTTCGGCATGCTCACCGAGAGGTCGACCGAGGCGTAGATGTCGTCTTCCAGGTTGTCACGTACCGAGGCTTTCGAGTGGAGCACCATGGGGCTGTCTTCCTGCATATCGAGCGATGACGGAATCTCAACGGCGCCGTGTCCGTATCCAGCAAACGCAATGTCAACGGGCGAAATTGCGGCCGGTCGTTCTTCGTCCGTTCTTTAACCTATCGGCGCACGGGCGACGCAGCGCAAGCCGGCTTGCGAAAAGCTCACGCTCATCCGCCGGCGCCGGTCTCTTTATAGCGTGCCAACGCGGCGCCGGGCGCCGTGAAGGAATCTCAAAACTTGCCTGGCCGTCGCTTTCTTGCGGCGCAATGCATCGCCGGCCTTGCGGTTGCGCCAATTGGATCTTACCGCGATCCGGCGCCGCCGAGTTTCATTCGCGATCATCATCCTGCCGTAGGATTTCTGCGAACTGCACGCCTCGACGGGCGCTCTCTTCGGTCACCCAGCACTCCAGCCGCAACGGGCCCGGCTTCACTTCAAACGGCCCGAGCACGCACGCCTCGGCGCTTGCGTCGACGGGGCTCTCAATTGCGGCGCCGCCGAGCGAGGCGCGGGCCGAAGCGGCGCCGGGATGAAATCGCAGCGTGACCTGGTACTTGCCCTCTTCCGCCACTTCGAGATCCCAATGGCCCATGTCGTTCGGCTTCCAGCCGGCGGTTTTCCCGCGCCAATCTTGCCGCGTTAGCACGACCGGGTTCTCGTGCGTCGTGCCGATGGCAATGCGGGGCAAGGCGAAGTTGCGAGTCTGTTGCATGTCGGCAAACCACGCCTCGTATTCTCGCTTCAGCCCGGCCACAATCTCCGGGTGCTCGGCCGCAACGTCGTTTTGCTCGTACGGATCAGCGGCCAGATCAAACAGCTCCAGCTTGAGCGGGTCGGGCAGCTTCTGGCCGCCAATGCCGCTCGACTGCGCCAGCTTCCAGCGCGGGCCGCGCGCGGCGAACGCTCTGTAGAGCTGCGGCCGGTCGCCCCGGTGCCATTGAAAAAACAGCGTCCGCTCGGGCCAGTCGTCCGTCTTGCCCTCCAGCACGCGGAGCAGGCTGCGGCCGTCGAATTTCACTTCGGCCGGCGCCGTCGCATGGCAGGCTTCCAGCAAGGTGGGCGCCAGGTCGATGTGGGCGGCAGGGACCGATCGCGTTCGTCCGGCCGGCAGTCGCGCCGGCCAGCGCACGTAGCAAGGCACGCGGACGCCCCCTTCATAAACGCTGGCCTTGCGGCCGCGCAGGCCGCCGTTGTAGCGCGGCTGCTGTGGACCGTTGTCGGTCAGAAAGATCACGATCGTGTTGTTCGTCAGTTGCAAGTCGTCCAACTTCTGCAGCAGACGGCCGAAATTCGCGTCGATGTTCTCGACCATTCCGTACAGCCGCGCCAACTCGTCTTCGGTCATCGGCTTGCCTTCGGGCGGATGGCCGAACTTCGGAAACTGGTCCGCGCTCAAGTCGACTTGCCGGTAGGCCGCGTATTCTTTTTCCGGCGCCTCCAAGGGCGTGTGCGGCGGGTTAAAAGGCAAGTAGACGAAAAACGGCTGCTGGCGGTTGTCTTCAATGAACTTCATGGCCGAGTCGGTAAAGACGTCGGAGCAGTAGCCGTGGCTTTGTTCGAGCTTGCCGTTGTGCATCAGAATGGGGTTGAGGTAATGGCCGCCGCCCGGCGGATCGGAAGGCTGACCGAGCCCGCCCCCTTTGATGACCAGCGATTCCTGAAAGCCCTGGTCCATGGCCCGCATCGGGTAATTGTCTCCCAGGTGCCACTTGCCGAAGATGCCGGTCCGGTAACCTGCCGCCGAGAGCATTTCCGCCAACGTCACTTCATCGGCGAACATCAGCGAGCGGCCGAGGAACGTATCGACAATGCCCGTCCGATAGTTGTAGCGCCCGGTCATCAGGCTCGACCGTGTCGGCGAACAGACCGGGCAGACGTAGAACTGCTCCAACTCCACGCTCTGCAGCGCGAACTGGTCGAGGTTCGGCGTTTTCAGCACGGGGTTGCCGTGAGCGCCCAGGTCGCCATAACCCTGATCGTCCGTCATGACCAGAATCACGTTCGGGCGGCTCGATGCATCGGCGGCGGCCTGCAGCACGGCCGGCGCCAAGGCGACAAACAGAACAATTATCCGAACGGCGGTTTGCATGCAAATCTTCTCCTGGCGGATCTTGGTTGCTGCGCTTACGTTGGCCCGCGCTAACGCGAATCGCGAACGGCCAACACCAGCCGGAATCGCGAGTTTTGACGTCGCGCGGCTCGGACCCCGTCCGCCTTGTGCGGATGGTGAACAAGATGGCGAGCTAGACTCGATCGGCCCAAACCCATGAAAAGGCCCCGTCCAGCTTGTCTGGATGGTGAATAAGTTGTCAACAGCTTGCGGCGCCGTGATCTCCTTCACCGTCCAGACGAGTTGGACGGGGTCAACGGCGAAAATTCCTCCGAGCGGGCTAGCTCTCCATCTACTTCAACAGCGAGGCAAGCTCGCTGGGGCCGCATGCACAACATCAAAAAAGCGCTTCGGGTTAACCCGGATTGCGCACGGCCGACACTAACCCGAAGCGCGAGCGAGGGACTGATCTGGGGTCGCTTCGAAAGCCCTCGCTCGCGCTTCGGGTTAGTGTGTTTTCAGGCAAATGATTCCCCCTCTCGGGCCAGCAGGCGCCGCGTGCAGGCGAGCTGTAGCGAGCTTAGCTCGCCAGTCCGGCCTCACGCCAGCACCTTCTTGCTCTGTTCGCCCGCCGTTTCGCGGACGTACCTTGGCACGGCGTAGCCCGGCAGCCGAGTGCGAAGCTCGGCGATCAGGCGCCTCCCGGTTTCTTCTGGCACCTCAAAGTGAGCGGCCCCTTGCACTCGGTCAAGCTGGTGCAGGTAATACGGCATCACTCGCAAATCGACCAGCCGCCGGCTCAGCTCCGCCAGCACGTTGACGTCATCATTCACCCCCCGCAGCAGCACGGCCTGGTTCAAGACCGGAATGCCGGCGTCGACCAGGCGGCCCAAGGCGGCGGCCACTTCGGGCCACAGTTCGGCCGGATGATTGGCGTGCACGACGACCAGCGGCGCCAGCCGCGTACCGCGAAGCCAGCCAAGCAACTCGTCGCAAACTCTTTCAGGAATTACAATTGGAAGCCTGGTGTGGATCCGCAGCCGGCGCAAATGCCCGATTGCCGCCAACCGTTCGGCAAGCTGGGCCAGCCACGTGTCGGTCAGCGAAAGCGGGTCGCCGCCGCTGAGCAGGACTTCTTCAATGGACGGATCGGCGGCCAGCTCGGCCAGGGCCGGCTCCCAGGCGGCCAGCGAGCGCGGCCCTTCGGAATACGGGAAGTGGCGGCGGAAACAGTACCTGCAATGGACGGCGCAGGCGCCAGTTGTTACCATCAAGGCCCGACCGTGGTATTTCTGAAGCAAGCCGGCATGGAGGGCGGCTGCGGCATCGCCGACCGGATCGGCGGCGAAGCCCGGCGTGGCCTCCAGTTCGGCCTCCAGCGGCAGAACCTGGCGCAACAGCGGATCGGCAGGGTCGCCGGGGCGCATCTGGGCCAGATAGCCTCGAGGCGCGAACAACGGAAACGCGTCGGCCGCGCGGATTGCCGCCGCTGCATACTCGGCGGGCAGTTCCAGCATGCGGCACAATTCGAGGGGGTCGCGAACCGCCTCCCGAAAGATTTGCTGCCAGCGCATGCCGTGCGGTGCAGCGGTTCCCCCGCCGACAGAACCAGCCTTCCGCGATATAATGCCTGATTCGTTCATGCCAACTTAACGTGCCAGATTTCCGCGCAGGACCGGCAGTGGAGCCGCCGCGTACGATAACCCTATCTTCCGGTAGACTAATAGGAAACCCATTTGTGCCTAGCTACAGCACCAGCGAGTTCAAAAAGGGACTGAAAGTTCAAATCGAGGGCGACCCGTACTTGATGATCGAATGCAATTTCGTCAAGCCGGGCAAGGGCAACGCCTTGTACAAGTGCAAGCTCCGCAACCTGCTCCGCAACACGGTGCTGGAGCGGACGTACAAGGGGGGCGATTCGCTCGACGCGGCCGACATCACGGAGATCGCCGCCCAGTACCTGTACCGCCAAGGCGACATGTTCGTGTTCATGGACAACGCCAGCTACGAGCAGTACGAGTTGACGGCGGCCCAGGTGGACGATGCCTGGAAGTACATCAAGGAGGGGACGGTGTGCAACATGATGTTGTTCAACAACAACCCCATCTCCGTCACGCCGCCCAACCACGTGATCTTGAAGATCGAGTACTGCGAGCCGGCCGTCCGCGGCAACACGGCCACCAACCTGACCAAACCGGTCAAGCTGGAAACCGGCGCCGAGATGCTCTGCCCGGCCTTCGTCGAAATGGGCGAGTTGATCAAGATCGACACCCGCACCGGCGAGTACATCGAGCGGGCCAAGGAGTAACGGAGAGCGGCGCCTCGCAGAGCGAGCATCCTGCTGCTCACGAAGCATCGGATTGCTGAGACTGCCCAAGCGAGGACGCTTATGCCACGAGAGCCGGAAGAAGCCCGCGGCGACTTCCGCCCGACGGCCGACTGGCCGCTGCTTCGCTTGCGCGCGGAACTGTTGAAGAAGCTGCGCCGCTTTTTTGATGAGCGCGGCTTTCTGGAAGTCGAAACCCCGATCCTCTCGGCCGACGTGGTGATCGACCGGCACCTGGATCCGTTCGCCGTCGAGGTCGGCGACGGCGGCAGTCGCCGCACGATGTGGCTGCAAACGTCGCCCGAGTTCGCCATGAAGCGGCTGCTGGCCGCCGGCGCCGAGGCGATCTACCAGGTGGCCCACGTCTTTCGCTCCGGCGAACAAGGCCGGCTGCACAATCCCGAGTTCACCATGGCCGAGTGGTATCGCCGCGGCGACGACTTGCAGGCCGGGATGCAGTTGCTCGGCGAGCTGGCCGAAGCGCTGTTGGGCTTGGGCCCCGCCGAGCCGATCAGCTACCAGCAGGCTTTCGAACTGTATGCCGGCATCGATCCGCACGCGGCCGACATCGCGGCGCTGGCGGAGGTGCTGGCACGGCATGGCCGATCGGCGCCCGAGAGCCTGGGCCCGGCCGATCGCGACTCGTGGCTGGAGCTGGTGCTGGTTGAACTGGTGGAACCGGAGTTGGGCCAATCGCGGCCGCAGATCCTTTACGACTATCCCGCCAGCCAGGCGGCGCTGGCGCAGGTGCGCCCCGGTCCGCCGGCAGTGGCCGAGCGGTTCGAACTCTATGTTCGCGGGATCGAACTGGCCAATGGCTATCATGAATTGCTCGATCCTGCGGTGTTGCGCGAGCGAAACCGCACGAACAACCAATTGCGTCTAGCCGACGGCAAACCGACACTGCCCGAAGAGAGCCGCTTGCTGGCGGCGATGGACGCCGGCCTGCCCGAGAGCAGCGGCGTCGCCCTCGGCTTTGACCGCCTCGTCATGCTGTCCTCCCGCGCCAACGAGATCGCCGACGTGCTCCCTTTCCCCTTCGACCGGGCCTAACGCCGCATTCTCCTCTGGCACTGGTAACGGTCGGGCGACGTGCACGGCGGACAGAGACGTCGACTCCATGGGCCAGCCATGCGCAACGATAGAATTAGTGCGTTGATCGATCGCCATGCACAGGTTGTGCTTATCGGCGATCGCGTTCAAGACTTCTGAGAGATCGCTGGCTCGGGCGTGTTGTAGCGAGAAGATGTTCGTTTCCTGCGAGCGTGTTTGCGGCGCCTCGACGTCGATCCGTTCCAGGATGTTCGCAATCATCTCCTGCTGGCGACCGGCGGCCTGTACCAGCAACGTATTAACGCGCAGGTCTGGAACGATCTTTACCGAGTGTTCAGTGTCGGACGCGAAGAACTGTCGTAACTGTTCAGCCGCAGAGATCGAATCTGCATGATGGAGCTGGTAGACCGTAAATTGCGGTTCGCCCTTTGACGACATCGTTGTTTCTTGTCCCCAGGCGGACGGCGCCGTCGCACCGCATGCCGCCGCCATAGCCACGAGGTGCGCAACCAAAATCCA
>DASZUP010000439.1:0-1768 GCA_035547635.1 Pirellulales bacterium | reverse complement strand
TCTGGTGGTGATTGCCATCATCGGCATTCTGATCGCCCTGCTGTTGCCGGCCGTGCAGGCCGCGCGCGAGGCGGCCCGCCGCACGCAGTGCATCAACCAGCTCAAACAGTTGGGCATCGCGATGCACAACTATCACGACGTGAAACGCCAGTTCCCGCCGTCGACCATGCAGGATGCCGGCTACGAGAATGGCACGCTGGGCGAATTCTTCGCCTATGGGGCGCTGGCCATGCTGATGCCTTACATGGAAGGAGGCAACATCTACAACACGATGAACATGTCAGAACCGTTGTACGTGCCCGGCTCTGGTTCGTCCGGCTACTCAATTTCCGCCGCCAACATGCGGGCTGCTGGGACCCTGGTGCCGCTGCTGCTCTGCCCGAGCGACGCCTCGCGATCCGTCAGTTCCGACTACGGGGTCGCCCAACTCGGCTCGGCCAACTATGCGGCTTGCGTCGGCACGGGCCGCAACTTCGGCTCGCCGTTCGATACCGACGGCATCCTCTATGCGACCTCCAAAACCAAAGCGGCCGATGTGACCGACGGCCTGAGCAATACGGCGGCCTTCTCCGAGTGCCGGCTGGGGCTGTACCAGGAGAACGCCACCGGCGCGCTGCCCGGCCAGGACATGCAGGCCGTTTATGCCATGATCTACGGACCCGTGAGCGACTCGGCCTGTGCCTCGGCGGGTCTTTGGAATTCCACGAATAACAAAGGCTTCTTGTGGCTCGTCGGCGAGTTGCGCTGCACCGCGTACAACCATTACTACACGCCGAACCAGGCGATCTGGGATTGCATCGGCTACGACGCAAACAATGGCTATGCCACGACGGGCTGGCATGGCGCCCGCAGCTTGCACCCGGAAGGCGTCAACCTGACGCTCGCAGACGGCTCGGTGCGATTCGTCTCCAGCAGCATCAACGCGCTGATCTGGCGCGGCCTGGCCACGCGCGCCGGCGGCGAAGCGAACTCGCAATATTGAGCGACCGGCTCAAGGAACCTCGCCATGAATGACTCGGAACTGCAGGCCCTTCGCCAGCGCGGCTACCACGTTGAACGGGGCCTGTTCAACGAAGCTGAAGTCGCCGCGCTGCGAGCCGAAGCCGATCGCTTGCTTGCGCGGACGGACTTGATCTCACAAGACAACGCGCGCTGCCGCTGGCAGCCGCATTGCGAGACGGAAGAATTGCTGTTCGAGTGCTTCGATCCGTACTTCGACATCTCACCCTTGTTCGCCGAATACTCCCGACACCCGCGGCTGACGGAAATGGTCCGCAAGATTTACGGCGAACCGGGACACGTCTGCCATAACCAATTCATTTACAAACCGCCCGGTTCGAAAGGTTATACGCTGCACCAGGACTATGTCTCCTGGCCGATCTTTCCCAAGAGCTTCCACACGGTCGCCATCGCCCTCGACGCGTCCGATGAGGAAACGGGCTGCATTGAGGCCTACGAGGGCGAACACCGCCACGGCCTGCTCACGCCTGAGGACGGCGAATTCCACCAACTGGAGCTCGAACAATTCGCCGACAAGCAGCCCGTCCGGCTGGAACTGGCGCCGGGAGACGCTGCCGTCTTCGGCTGCTTGTTGCCGCACGTGTCCGGTCCCAACCGCTCGCAGGACCGCTGGCGCCGGACCTTGTTCTATTGCTTCAACGCCGATTCGGACGGCGGCGATATGCGCGAGGCGTATTACGACTACTACGCCCAGTGGAAACGCGAGTTGGCCGCCAAACACGGCAAGCCCGTACTGGAATTCCGGTAG
>DASZUP010000438.1:0-17917 GCA_035547635.1 Pirellulales bacterium | reverse complement strand
AGCAATCTCGCCGTCGGCGCTGGAGAAACTGCTGATAAAGACGAGCTTGCGGGCCGGATCGATCTCGCGGAGTATCCAGCGGCCCCACATCTCCATGCCATTCGGATGCTTCATGCAATAGTGAAACAAGCCGCCTGGGCGCAAATCAAGCGTCACATGCGAAAGCGTGGCGCCCTTGGGGCCAAACCAGCGCATCAGGTGCTCGCGCTCCGTCCAGGCCTGCCAGACGCGGTCGCGCGAAGCGTTGAACACGTGACTGATGGAGAACGGCGGTTCGTGTTCTTCGCCGAGCGATAGGGTCTGGAGATAATCGTCCAGGTTGGCCAGATGCTGCTTGCCGCCTTCGACGGCGTTGCACGTGTCAATGACAAAGTCACGCTCCTTGGCCGATGCGAAGACGGATCGCATGGTCACCTTGGTTGCGTTGTCGCCGGCAGGCTCGAAGGCCACTTCCGAGTGGAACCGGACGGGCTCGTCGCCCACATTGCCGCCGAGCTTGTAAACCAGACGTGACAGCGGCACGATTTCAATGTATTCAATGCAACAGGGATAATCGCGGCCGTCCGGACCGTGCATTGTGTAACGCCACGAGCCGCCTGGCCTGAAGTCCAGCGAGTGCGTCGTCGTCGTAAAGCCGGCCGGCCCCCACCAACGCCCAACGTGCCGTGCGTCTGTCCACGCTTGCCAGACAAGCTCGCGGGGGGCGGCAAAAACTCGGGAAATCACAATCTCCACGGGGTTGTCGAGATTCGCTTGCGTCTTTTGCGGATCGGCGGGCATACAATGTCTCCTTTACTACTTCCGGTGGCGTGAATCGGGCGGGGAATCAGGTTCGGCTTGCAGTTCTTTGAGATAGTCATCGAGGCGATCAAAACTCTCTTCCCAGAACTTGCGGTAGCCCTCGATCCAGGAGGCGGCTTCTTTCAACGGCCGGGCCCGAATTCGGCACGGCCGCGATTGCGCATTGCGCGAACGCTCGATCAGGCCGGCCTTCTCGAGCACTTTCAAGTGCTTGGAGATCGCCGGCAGGGTCATCTTGAAGGGCTTGGCCAGTTCGTTCACCGCCGCCTCTCCCTTGGAAAGGCGGGCAAGGATTGCCCGCCGAGTAGGGTCGGCGATCGCAGCGAACGTGATGCTCAGGCGGTCAGGCGTCATAATTTACCATTCGGTTAATTAACCTGTGGGTATAATACGACGCCGCCTGCAGAGCGTCAAGCGGAATCGTGGTCGTTCCATTTCAACAGTGAGAGCGATCCTCGAACCGGCCGAAAAAGTACTTCGCTGATCGGGCACGCTATACTCGCGGCAGCCGGCGGCTGGGGACGCAAACAAGCTCGCTCGGCGAGGCGGACGAACTGGCATGCTGGTCGGCGGCGCAAATCGATGAGCCCGACGCCGGCGCTCAACTTTCAACAGGAGATTTCGCCATGAAGATTGTGGTCATCGGCGGCGCCGGACTTATCGGCGCCAAGCTCGTGAAAAACCTGCGCGAGCGCGGACACGAGGTTATGCCTGCCTCGCGGTCGACGGGCGTCAATACGCTCACCGGCGAAGGACTGAACGAAGCCATGTCCGGCGCCGACGTCGTCGTCGACGTGTCGAATGCGCCCTCGTGGGAGGACGACGCGGTGATGGCGTTCTTCGAAACGTCCGGGCGCAATCTGCTGGCTGCAGAAGCGGCCGCCGGCGTGCGACACCATGTGGCGCTGTCGGTCGTCGGCACGGACCGGCTTCAAGCGAGCGGTTACTTCCGCGCCAAGCTGGCCCAGGAGAATCTGATCAAAGCAGGGAAGGTCCCTTACACGATCGTGCGGGCGACGCAGTTCTTCGAGTTCGTCGACGGGATCGCCCAATCGGCGACCGACGGAGAAACCATTCGACTGCCGCCCGTTCGGATGCAACCGATTTTTTCGGCCGACGTCTCGGCCGAGTTGGCCAAAGTCGCAGAGGCGGAACCCTTGAACGGAATGGTCGATCTGGCGGGCCCGGAACCAATCCGGATGGACGAGCTCATCCGACGCTACTTGCGCGCCCGCGGCGACTCGCGACAGGTCGTCGCCGACGGCGACGCGCGCTATTTCGGCGTCGAGGTCGACGATCAAAGCCTTGCGCCGAATGGTCCGTCGCGGATCGGCCCAACGCGCTTTGACGAGTGGCTCAGGCAGGAAATGCCCCCGGCATAATCGGCAGGCAAGAAGCATGCGGGATCCGGTGACGCGTGCAACGTCCGCCAGGCTGGCGAAGTGCCTTTACCGGGCGCCGTGCTCGCGGTCGCGCTGCCGGTTTCAAGCATTCATTCATCGAATGCAAAGACCCGCCGCCAATCGTCCTTCATGTTTACGATGATCCAGCCCCGCTTCGGCGCCTCGTCGCGAGCTTTATCCAGACGCCCGAAAGGCGATTTCCGGTCGTAAGCGTACTCGCGGTCTGCGTCGGTGTGATGGACGATCAGGCCCAGCCTCGCGCCTGATCCGGCCGTCGCGTACCGCAGCATCTCGTAGTCGCCGTCTGAGTTGCCGAACGCCATCACCGGCCGCCGACCGATGAACTTCTGAATGCCGACGGGCTTGCCGGCCTTGTCGTCGATGAAGTCGACTTCCGGCAGCCGAACGACCGCCGGCTTGCCGTCCCGCTCCCCGTAACGCGTCTTGATGCTGCTGCCAATCACCTGCTGCGGAGGAATGCAGAACGCGCCGCCTAAGCAATGACACTTCGGTTCGACCGACCTATGCCGAAAGGGCGCGAGAGCTCTCCCCTCGCGCCCTGAGGTCGTGCTCAGTTTCCGCTTGGCAGCGGTAGGTTGAATCCGTGCTTTTCGAGCGAGTCCCGGATGTTCTGGAACCGCTCGTACTGCGGGATCGTGATCGGACCGGTGTAAACCTCGCTCTGCAACTTGCGCGGCGGGTAGTCGACGTAGGTCTTCATCAGCGACTTGACCAGGTCGTTCATCATCACCGCCACCCAGGTCTTCTCGGTCCAGTTGTTCATGAACAAGTCGTACCGCTCCTGCGGGTCCTGCCAGAGGTCAAAAATCTGAGGGACGGTGGCGGCGTACTTCACCGGCCCCTTCCAACCCAGGTTGGAGTCTACGGCCAGGCCGCCGGTCGCCTGCCCGTTGTCGCCGCGGAGGTTGAACGTGATCTTCCATTGGTCGATGCGGATGGCGCCGGGCGAGAGTTCCATTTCCGTGAAGTAGAACCAACTGTTCCGCTTGCACTTCCCGGCGCCGGTCAGCAGCGGCGTCATGTCGTAGCTATCGAAGATCGTCGGCTTGCCTTCCCGGTCATTCTTGGGCAGTTCGACGTCTGCCAGCGCTGCGAAGGTCGCCATCAGGTCGAGCCCGCCAACGACGTCGTCGCTTCGGACTCCGGCCTTGATCTTGCCGGTCCAGCGGGCGAGCGCCGGGACGCGATTGCCGCCCTCGCGCACGGTCCCCTTCGTGCCGCGGAACGGGGTGTATCCGGAGTCCGGGTAGACGTCTTGCCAGGCTCCGTTGTCCGTCGTGAAGAACACGAGCGTGTTTTCGGCGAGCTCCAGTTCGTCGAGCTTATCCAACAATTTCCCGACGCGAGCGTCGAGTTCGCAGACGGAATCTGCAAACTTGGACTTGGACTTCGACTTGCCCTTGAAGTCCGGGTGCGGCAAATTCGGCTGGTGAACTTTCATGAAATTGACGTCGATAAAGAACGGCGCGTCCTCTTTTGCCGCCTGTTCCAGGAACTCCAGCCCGGCCTGTTCGATGTACTCGTCGATGAACGGAACGCCGACGACGCCTTTTTCCGGCGTGTTGACGTACTGACCGTTGACCTTCCAGTCTTCCACCACCTTTCCGCCTTTGAGGGACAAGGAGCCCTTCGTGACCCTTTCGAACATCTGCCGGAGTTCGGGCGACATGTCCGGGTTCCAGGTCGGGTCGGCGTAGGTGTAGGCATTGAGGTGGTAAAGCAGGCAGTGCTTCATCTCGTCGAAGCCGTGAGCGCTGGGCAATGCGTAGTCGGCCTCGCCCAGGTGCCACTTACCGGTGAAGTAGGTCTTGTAGCCGCCCTGCTTGAGGACCGAAGCGAGCGTCCACTCCGCCGCCGGCAGGCCCCCGCCTTGCCCCTGAAACGCGACCGTGGTCAGTCCGCTGCGGTTCGGGATCCGTCCGGTCAACATGGCGGCTCGTCCGGGGGTGCAACTCGGCTGGCCGTAGAACGAGGTGAAGAGCATTCCTTCCCTCGCCAGGCGGTCGAAGTTCGGGGTGGGCATTCCCCGGTTCCCTCCGCCGAGATAACAGCCGAGGTCGCCATAGCCCACGTCGTCGGCGACGATCAGCAGGATGTTCGGCTGCTTGCCAGACTTCTGCGTCTTGGTTGCGACGCTTTTGTTGTGAACCGCCAAGGCGACAAGTTCGCTTTTGTTGACGCCGTCACAGCAGCCCTTCGGTTGCTCTCGGGCAGCGGACGCCGAATCCGTGGTCGCATTGTGCAGGGCTGGTGCGGCGCTAGCCCGTTTCGCCGGAGCGAGACTGCCAGACGCTGCTGCGTAACCGAGCAAACAGCCGATCGCGAGCGTCGCGACAGCGCTGATGTGGATGCGTCGGAACATGACTGAATCCTGATTTCTGAGAATTATTGGTTGCACAACGACCCGGAATCCCGCGCTGAAAAAGCAATGCTGTCGTCGCAAGGAAGAGACGGCAATCATCAACCGGCAAGAAGACTGTGAAGGATACTGTCTAGCATCCAAGCTTTGAGAGGACTGCCATGACGAGTGTAGAACGTGGAGCGAGAAAAGCAAATTTCCCGAATGTAATCTGAATCGACCAACTGCACGACCAATGCTGGATAGATCGGGCGATTGTTTTAACCGTAGAGGAGACGCTGAACGACTTACCTTTGGCGGCATGCGTGGGCGTAGCGCTGGGCGCAGAGAAAGCGGCCCAGAACGGTCGATTACGAAAGCCAGCCGGGCAATGCGGCGGCCTGCTTGATCCACGCCGCCACCTGGGCTTCGTCGAGTTGGTCGTCCTCGCGGATATCGATCCAGCGCGCATCCTTGCTGCGCGGCGTGCCGCCGGGCGGGAGCGGCCGCAGCGAGGCGCCGCGGAAGAAGGTCGCCCTGACGTAGCGAGTGAAGACGTGGAACGACAGGAACCAGCCCTGGCCCTCGATGCCGTAAAACGGCGAATTCCACTTCACGGCCTTGCACACGTTGGGCACGTTTTGCGCGATGAGCGCGTCGAGGCGGCGCCCGACGTCGCGCTTCCAGCCCGGCATAGCCGCAATGTACGCCTGCACCGGAGCGTCGCCGTCGGCCTTCGCAATCTGGGGGTTGCCGCCTGAGAGGAGGACGACCTTCGCAGCTTTTTGCGACCTGGCCGGCTTCGCTCGTTTAACCTCTGCCTTCGCATTCGCGTCTGGCTTGTCCTTCGCGCTGGGCTTTGGCGCCGACTTGGACTTCGCGGCGCTGGTGCGGAGATTTTCCGCGACCGCGGCCTGGATCAAGGTCTTGAACGCCTTGGCATCGAGCGTTTCGCCTTCACGGATGTCGATGGCGCGACGCGTGTCTCCCTCGAGGCTGGAGTTGAACAGCCGCTGCGGATCTTTCAACGAGGCGCCGCGGGCGAAGGTCAGCTTGACCGCTTGCTTGTAGGTCTCTCCCGTGCAGACGATTCCAGCACGGGACCAGACGGGCACGCCCCAGGGGTTCGTGGGCTTGACCCATTTGCACTCTTCCACGATCTCTGGCTCCGCCTCGTGAATCATGCGGCGAACCGCCGCCAAGGTCTCGCCGCGCCAATCGCCCAAAGACCGGATCCGATCATCGATGCGTTGAGACGCCGCCTGCTCCGTCATGCCAGCCATTTTGGCGCCCGGCTTGGCCTTGACGCGGGCCTTCGGCGGCGCTTTGGCGGCTGACTTGCGCGGTTTGCTCACGCGCGACGCACTCTTCGCCCTGGAAGTCGCCTTGCTCTCTTTCATCGTTCGTCCCTCTGTGGTGCGTGTTTCTCAGGCGCCGGCCGGTGCATCTTGCGGAGCCGATCTTTTCGAGACAAGACGTCGCAGAACGTGCCCTTTCCACATCCATAATCCGGAAAGCACAAGCATGGGAAGGAAGACGTACCGCGTCGGGGCGGCGTACTGCGGAATGTTCTCAAACGGACTGTAAACGTATCCCACGATCGGAATGCTGAAGACGATGTGAATCCAGCGGACGATCGAACGTTTGATGTTCTGGTTCATGATGTCGTGTTCGGTGAAGTTGCACTATTCAGCGATGATGCTGGTCAAAAGGCAGAGCGAATAACGATTGCGTTCTACGGCGATCCTAATCGCGTTTCGTCGCCAGGTCTGCGGCCACGACGGCAAGTCGCTCGAACATTCCCGACCAGCCGACTTTCGCTCCCCCAAGCGCCTGCTTGCCCCACGGCTGCGTGACGTCGAAACCGGAATGCTCGAAGAAGACGCGCGTGCCCTCGCCGTCCGGCTCGAGCCGGAAGCTCACTCGCGTATCGACGAGTCCGCCGGCCGACCATGAGAACGCGAGTTGCTTGGGCGGATCGCACTGCAGCACTTCGCAATGGACGGTCAAGCCGTCGAAATTGGCTTTCGGATTGGGCGGAACCTGGAACGTGAAGCGATGGCCGAGCCGCGGTTCGAAGTCGTTCGGGAACATCCACTCGGCCAGCGAGGCGCAGTCGGCAATCGCCCGCCAGACCTGCTCGGGGGATTGCGGGAAGAGCAATTCTCTGCGGATCGTTTCACTCATTCTTTGTTCCCTTTCGCCAGGTGCTTCTGCAGCCGTTGGAAGCGGTCATCCCAGAACTGCTCGTAGTGAGCGACCCAGTCCCGCACCGACCGGAGCCGCGCAGGGACCAGTCGATATCGCCGCTCTCGGCCGTGCCGCTGCTCCGACACCAGACCAGCATCCAGCAGGATACGGAGGTGCTGAGAGACGGCCGGGCGGCTCATCTGAAAATGTCCCGCGATCGTGTTCACGGAGCGGTCGGCCTCGAGGAGCAGATCCAGCATCCGCCGCCGCGCGGGATGACTGATGGCCCCAAATACATCCTGTTCGCAATTGTGAGCAACCATGTCGCCAGTATAGGTAAGACTTTTCTTACGCGTCAAGTCTGAACCGAGTCTTTGCGGCTTTTTCCGTGCGACGGAGATTCCAGGAACGGAAGCCGACGGGGACGTGGGCGCTGCGAGATTTTCTAATGTTGGCTGTAAGATTCGGCTGAGCCGACGGTATTCCCTTGCAGACATGCAGCAAGCCGGCGAGGGGCTGTCGAGAAATCCGCTTTTCAAATCACGAGGGGAGTATTCGTCATGAGCACACATCGTAAGGTCGCCGTTGTCACCGGGGCATCGCAAGGAATCGGCGCGGAGCTGGTCCGAGGGTTTCTCGATCGCGGTTACCAGGTGGTCGCCAATTCGCGGTCCATCAAACCCGATGCTTCCGCGGACGTACTTGCCGTGGCAGGGGATATTGCCGATCCGGCGGTGGCCGAGCGCGTGATTGGAGATGCAGTTGGAAAGTTCGGTCGCGTGGACACGCTGGTCAACAACGCCGGAATCTTTATTGCCAAACCGTTCACGGACTACACGGCGGCCGACTTTGCCGGCGTGACGTCGGTCAACCTGGCTGGGTTCTTCTATGTGACGCAGCAGGCCATTCGCCAAATGCTCAAGCAAGGAGGCGGCCACGTCGTCAATATCACGACGACGCTCGTGAATCAGCCCGCGAAAGGCGTACCCTCCGCGCTGGCCTCGCTGACCAAGGGCGGACTCGACGCGGTCGCGCGGTCGCTGGCGATCGAATACGCGGACCAGGGCATTCGCGTGAACGCGGTGGCGCCGGGGGTCATCAAGACGCCCATGCACGCACCCGAGACTCATGACTTCCTGGCAGGCTTGCACCCCATGGGCCGGATGGGAGAAGTCCGCGAAGTGGTCGAAGCCGTGCTGTATTTAGAGTCGGCCGGCTTTGTATCCGGCGAGACGCTGCACGTCGACGGCGGCGCCCATGCCGGCCGCTGGTAGCGCGCATGCGGAATGCAACGCCTGCGAGACATTGAGCGAGGGGCGTTGAGGCGAGCGGCGCTAGTTCGGGAGACGTCGCATTGTTGAACGAGCGCGCTCGGCGGTCAGCCCGACATCGAAGCATGAGATCATCACCGCCTTAACGGGCAGGCGTCGCTTGTTCCCACTCGCGACGCAGGGCGGCGACCAATTCGGCCGCAGGCGCCGCGCGGGCGAGCGGGGCGCCTTGGCCGGCCCATTGGGCGCCATAGCCGAATTCCCCTGCTATCTTCGCCGCGGCATGGAGCGATTTGCCTGCGTCGTAGGCGATCGGGTAATCGGGGATAGCCTCGGATTCAATGTTCGATCCAAACGCGGTGAAGCGATTGGCGAGACAACGGGCGGGACGCCCCGAAATCGCCGCCGTCATCACCGTGTGTTCCGCGGCAGGACTGAAGAGCGCGGCCCGATAGCCGGCGTCGGCCGACGATTCCGGACAGGCGATAAACGCCGTTCCGAGTTGTGCGGCGACAGCGCCGAGCGCGAGCGCCGCGGCGATTCCCGCCCCGTCCATGATCCCGCCCGCCGTAATCACGGGGACGTCAAGTTGGTGCGCCAGCAGTCGAGTCAAAGCAATCGTCCCCAGGCGGTCGTCCGGCGCGCTGACGTCGAACGCGCCGCGGTGTCCGCCCGCCTCGTATCCTTGCGCGACGACGGCATCGACGCCCGCCGCGGCCGCGGCCTTTCCCTCGTGGAGATTCGTCGCCGTGGCGAGTAGTTTGATTCCCGCCTTGCGAAGCGCCTCGATCCGATCCCGACCGGGCAAACCGAAATGAAAGCTGACGACCGCGGGACGCTCGGCCAGCAGCAGGCGAAGCTTGGCATCGTCGGTCAGGAAGGTCTGATAGATCTCGGTCAGGCGTTCCGGAGGCTTCGCTCCGAAATGGGCGAATTCCGGTCGGAGCCGATTCAGCCACGCCGCTTCACGGGCGCCATCGGCGGTCGCTGGCCGATGGCAGAACAAGTTCACCTGAAAGGCGCGATCCGTTTGCGAGCGGACTGCCGCGATCATCTTGCCTGCGCCATCGGCGTCGACCGCCCCGATGCCGATGGAACCGAGTCCGCCGGCATTGGAGACTGCCGCAGCCATCTCCGGCGTCGACACGCCCGCCATCGGCGCCTGAATGATCGGCAACTCGATTCCAAGCTTGGAGAGGAATGGATCCACGCGGTTTCTTCTCGCAAGGTGCAAATACCTGGCTCTCCCATTAACTGAACATTGTAAGCGTCTCTGGAACCCCAGTCGCTCAATGGCGAAGAAATAGCCATGCGCGATGAAAAAATCGCCACCCAAAGACGGTCGCACAGCCCAAAACCAGCCCAAGAGCGGCGAAAATGCTTGACGCGACCGGCGGCATGTCAGTTGCTTGCTCTGGGGCGGAAAAACTCGCCAGCCGGTACTCTGGCGCTTGTTTCCAGCGGCACGAAAGTGCCTATAATCAGTCGCGTTTCGAACAGGGAGAGCACGTGACGAGCACCAAGTCGCAATCAAGACGGGCATTCACGCTGATTGAATTGCTGGTCGTGATTGCCATTATTGGCATCCTCATTGCCTTGCTGCTGCCTGCCGTTCAAATGGCGCGCGAGGCCGCCCGGAGAATGGCCTGCCAGAACAACCTGAGGCAAATCGGCATTGCGTCACTGAACTACGAGTCGTCTTGGGGGTGCTTGCCGCCGCGGCGAAACCTGACGGCTGGAAATCGGCGCGGCTGGGGGCCGTCCATTCTGCCTTACGTTGAGCAAGAGGCGCTGCAAGGCCGGTATCGCTTCGACGCGGACTTTTACGCGCCGGAGAACGCTGCGAATATCGCGATCAGCTTGCCGCTCTTCTTGTGCCCTTCCGGCACCGGGCCGAGAATGATTACGGTGGTCCAAAGCGGCATCACCTCAAACGGGGCCGCCGGCGATTACTTCGGGCCCAACAGCTTCAGTTCCAACAAGTACGGCGTGACCTCCTTGAGCGGCAATAACCAGGTCTCGGCGCTGGACGACTTGCCGCGGCGTCGTCGCCTGGCGGACATTACCGACGGACTTTCCAATACGATGATGGTCACCGAACAGGCCGGTCGAGCTACGTTCTATATCCTCGGTAAAGCACAAGCCAGCAATGCGGGGCTGAGCCAAGCGCAGAGTTGGGGACCGTGGGCTTCCTACCAGGTGTTCCAGGTACAGGTAGCCGGCGCGGACGGGATTACCAAGGATGGCCCGGGCGGAGATTGCACCTTGAACTGCAACAACAGCCAGGGGGTCTACAGCTTTCATCCCGGCGGCGCCGAGGCCGTGTTTGTCGACGGCTCCGTGCACTTCCTGCCTGAATCAATTTCGGCCAATGTCTTGTTTGCGCTGGTGACCATCAACGGCGGCGAAGTCATCAACGATCGATTTTAAAGCGGAGCGAATGAAAAGCATGCGAGAACCCTTACGCGCCGTCGAGGTCATTGTGGTCGGCGCCTGCCTTTGCTTGGGCGTTTCTCTGCTGGCGCCGTGCGTGCTCGCCGCGCGAGAAGGCGCTCGCGAGACGCAGTGTGCGGACCATCTGCGCAAACTCGGATCGGCGTTTCAGAAATTCGAATCGGCTCAGCGAGGATTTCCGCCTCGTCGCGCCGGTTTCAATGACGGCCATCCCTACGGCGGCTGGGGCGGTATTGTCCTGCCGCATCTCGAGGAGCCCGCCGTCCCGCAGGCCTACGACCTGCGATACGATTTCTTTGATCCGAAGAACAAGGCGACCGTCGAAACGCAGCTTCCAACCATGCGCTGCCCGGCCAGCCCGGCCGGTCGCTTCCTTGAAGTCCAGTCGCAAGCTTCGACCAAGTCGCTGAATCCCGACAAGAACACCGTGTTCAGTTGCAAGGCCGCGACCGCCGACTTCATCTCCTCCAACGGCGTATTGATGGCGCGCAACGGCTACGGCATCAACGCCCTGCCGGGAGAGCAGAGAATCGGCAACCAGCGTCAGCCAATGACCGATAATGTCAATCTGCCGCTGTCAAAGATTACCGACGGCCTGTCCAATACCTTGCTGCTGATCGAGCAAGCCGGCCGGCCGGCGGTCTGGCGAAATCGGATCGAGAAAAAAGGCGACGGTCAATTCGGGATGAGTCCGAACGCCCGCGGCGCCTGGGCAGGCTGGGGCTCGATCGCATTCGGCGCCGCAAACGCAGAAACGGGCGAAACGCCCGGTCGCGGCGACAGTTCAGATTGCAGCGTGAACTGCAACAACTGGTTCGGGATCTACGGCTTCCACCAAGGAGGCGCCAGCGTGTTGTTCTGCGACGGGAGCGTGCGATTCGTCAGCGAGCGGCTGGATCCGCTGACCTTCGCGTACCTGACGATTCGAGACGACGGACATATCATCAATCAGGGCGATTTCTGATGAGGCGGCTGATGGCGAAGGTTCACCTGGGTTGCTGGTTCATCGTCGGTCTTGCGCTGACGGCGCCCTGGTGTCGTGCGGGAGATCTCAGCCCGCGCGACATCGCGAGTCTGATCGACGAGCGTCTGCACGTGCACGGCGAACCGTCGGTTGCATTCGCCGACGACGCCACTTTTCTGCGGCGCTTGAGCCTGGATTTGATCGGACGCATTCCTACGATCGCCGAAGTGCGCGAGTACCTGGCTGACGACTCAGAGTCCAAACGTATGCGGACCGTCCAGAGCCTGTTGCACTACGGAGCGCATTACAAAAACATGGCCACGTTCTGGCGCAGGGCCTGGGCGCCGCAAGCGGACACGCCGGAATTCGCTTCGCTTGCCGATGGCTTCGAACTTTGGCTGGCTCACGAATTGCAGCAACGGACTCGCTACGACCGCCTGGTCGCCAAAGTCGTGACCTGGGATGCCAACGCTCCTCCCCAAGGCACGATCGACCCCAGCGGCTTTTACCTGGCCAACGAATCAAGCCCCGCGAATCTGGCGGCCAGTTCAACGCGCGCTTTTCTGGGGATCAACCTGGATTGCGCCCAGTGCCACAACCATCCGTTCGCCCGCTGGACGCGCGAGCAGTTCTGGCAAACAGCGGCGTTCTTCGCTGCTCCGGACCACGACGCTGACGGAAAGCCGAAACTTCCAAAGATTCGCGTTCCAGACACCGAGTTGGAATACGAGCCGGTATTGCTGAGCCAGGACAAGATCGCCTGGCCGCAAAAGCAAGAGCTGGATTCCGTCTCGCTGCGAAGCGTTCTTTCGGACTGGATGGTGACGGAAAAGCGCTCTTACCTGGCGAAGAATGCAGTGAACCGCTTATGGTCACACTTTTTCGGCGACGCCCTGGTCGAGCCCATCGATGACCTGAGCGGCGACGCGGCGGAGAGCGGCGAGCGCGCCGACTTGCTCGCGGAACTCGCGCAAATCTTTGTCCAAAGCGGCTACGACTTGGAACTGATCATCGAAGCGATGGTCCAATCCGACGCTTACCGCCTGGCATCGCTTACCGCCGGGCCGCCGCAGCCGGCGAGCGAATCTGCTGCTGTTTCAGCATCGCCTGCGATGGTGCGCGGCCTGACTGGAGAGCAACTTTACGACAGCCTCCGCACCGCCGCCGGCCTGCCGCCCGAACGTTCCGACGTCGGCAGGGGTTCTCGGCCGGACCGGCGCAACGAATTCACTTCCGTGTTTTACGTCGAGCGGGCCAACGGCGCGGAGCGCTCGATCTCGCAAGCGCTGACCCTGATGAACGGTTCGCTCGTCAACGAGCTATGCACGGCCGCCAACAATCAGATGCTGGCGTCCGTGGCGGCATCGCCATTCATGAGCTTTGAAGAACAACTCGACACGGTGTTTATCGCCGTGCTGGGCCGACATGCGACGGCGCCGGAATTGGCAGCCGTGCTTCGCCGCTTCGAAGAGCAGGCTGCAAGCCCGCAACAAAAACTCGGCGACCTGTTCTGGGTTCTGGTCAATAGCCCCGAATTCAACACCAACCATTAACGAACATAGAAAGGAATGCCGTGATCTCCAGGACGACTATTTCGCGGCGGGATGCATTGCGCGCCTTGTCGGTCGGATTCTGCGGTTGGTCGACGACGCACTGGATGCCGGCTCTGGTTTCGGCGGCCAGTGCAGCCCCGGCCAAACCGAAATCAGTGATCCTGCTGTGGCTCAATGGCGGCCCCGCAACGATCGACCTTTGGGATCTGAAGCCCGGCCATGCCAACGGCGGCCCGTTTCAGGAAATCTCGACCCGCGTAGCGGGCATGAAAATCAGCGAGCACTTGCCCAAGCTCTCGCAAGCAGCCTCTGACTTCTCCATCATCCGATCGATGTCCACGCGAGAGGGAGACCACTCGCGGGCACGTTTCGTGTCGCTCACCGGTTACACTCCGCAAGGCGCCATCCAGTTTCCGGCGGTCGGCTCGTTGGTGGCTCACGAGTTCGACGATGCCAGTCGCGATATCCCGTCGTACGTGCATATCGGCGGCCGGCCCAGAATCGTCAATGGCGGCTTTCTTGGGCCGAAATTTGCCCCGTTTGTCGTCGAGGGCGGCGGCCGAAGAGGCGCTCCCGGCCCGGCGCCGGCCAATCTCAAGGTGGCGGACCTGGCGCCGTCCGAGGACGTCTCGCAGCGTCAGCAGGCAACGCGTTTGGCTCTGGCCGGAGAGCTGCGCGGCTTGTCCGCCGTTTCTGGCGGGTCGCAGGTCGTAGACGCATTGGATTCAGCGAACGACCGCGCGCTGCGGCTGATGCGTCCGGAGGCAGCCGCCGCGTTCGATTTGGAGCAAGAGAGCAAGACGCTGCGCGAAAGCTATGGCCCCGGCTCCTTCGGGCAGGGCTGCCTGATGGCTCGGCGGCTGGTGGAGAGGGGCGTCAGTTTCGTCGAGGTCGTGCTCGACGGCTGGGACACGCACAATAATAACTTCGAACGCGTCAAGGAATTGTCGCAGCAACTCGACAGCGGCTTTTCGGCGCTACTGGCCGATCTGAAACAGCGCGGACTGCTCGAACAAACGCTCGTGGTCTGCCAGGGCGAGTTCGGTCGGACTCCCAAGATCAATGGACAGTCCGGACGCGACCATTGGCCCTCTTCTTGGGCCGCCGTGATGGCGGGAGCGGGAGTGCGAGGCGGCCAGGTTATCGGCGGCACCAGCAAAGACGGAACGGCCGTCGAATCGAAACCGACGCGAACTTGCGATCTGATGGCCACCGTCTTCAAGAGCGTGGGCCTCGATCCCATGAAACAGAACATGTCCAACGTGAGCCGCCCGATTCGGCTCGCCGACCCGGAAGCCAAGCCGATCGAGGAATTGTTGTGAGAGCCCTAATATTCGCCTGCGTCATGGCGATTCCTTGCTTCCTGGCGCGCGGCGAGGAAGCGTCGACAAGTCCCGGCGCCGCGACGTCGATCGCCGTGATCGCGCCGGGTGGCGCTTGCGTCGTTGAATTGAACGCTTCCATCGATGGCGCATCATTCGATGCCTACTGGGATAAGGCGTTTGATGCGATCTTTGCGTTCGCCGACTGCAACGACGATGGCATCTTGAGCGATCAGGAGATTCGCCTGGCGCCGTCGGCGCGAGCACTGCGTCTGGCGCTCGGGAACGGCTTCGCTCCGCCGGTCGCACCGTTGCGTTCGGTAAAAGACGTGCTGCGTGATTCTTCGCAGGAGTGCACCAAGGATGCGCTGAAGCGCTACTATCGCGAAAATCGAGGTGGCGGCGCTCAAGTCGGCTGCGGGCAGATGACTCAGACGGCGGCGTTAACCGACGCCTTCGTTCAACAACTTGATGAAGACAAGGATGGCATGCTCTCGAAAGCGGAACTCATATCCGCCGAGAACTCGCTGAAAAAGCTCGATACAAACGACGACGAACTGATCGGCGCCGGGGAACTCCTGCCGAACTGCATTTATCCTGGCTGCGCCGGCGCGAATGACGTCGTCGAGTCAAGCGTTGTGGAACTCTCCGGCAACGCCGACTCCCGTCTGCTGCTGGCCCGCCTGCCTCGCGAGGTAGAGAATCAAACCGCGCTGCTCGACAAAATCCAGGAGCGCATGCAAGCAAACCATCCGTCTGGCGAGAGCTTGCCAATCAGAAAGACGACTTGGAACGTCTCCCCTGCCAACCAGATCAACGGCGTTCCGTTGACCTTGGAGCCGGGCAAGCGGCTGCGCTGCGAGGCCTGGAGCGTGGCCGGGCCTTCGACTGAGCTCTACCAACAGTTGCATGAACAGCTCATCGAAATCGAAACCGTACAGCCGAAGCCTCCTTCGGCAGATGGCGCTGCAGGCAGAAGAGAGGCCGACTTCACCTGGCTGATCCCGCTGGTCGATCGCAACCAGGACGGCGAAGCTTCATCCGATGAAATCCATGGCTGGTTAGCGCTTCAGAAGCAGCTCAGTCAAGGCCAGTTGCTCGTGAGCATCATTTACGGCGGCGGGCTGTTTGAAATGCTCGACGTCAATCACGACGGGGGGCTCTCCATCCGAGAGCTTCGCAACGCCTGGCGCGTTCTGGAGAGCGCGTCGTGTACCACCGGAGACAAATTCGACCGCACCAAGGCGCCGGCGGTCGTGCTGATGATTGCCAGTCAAGGCTATCCCGCCAGTTTTGCTCAAGTGACGACGAGCGATATCGAATGGTTCCAGACGATGGATCGCAATCGCGATGGCGACGTGTCGCGGCGCGAGTTCACCGGTTCGATCGAGATCTTCTCGAAACTGGATCAGAACCGAGACGCCTTGCTATCGCCCGAGGAAGCCCAACAAGTCGGCAAACAGTAGTCGATCGTCACGGAAGCGTCCCGCTAAGTACTGGCGGCAATCGAGAATCGGCTGAGTCGTGCGGCGAGTTTCAGTGGCCCAAGATCAAGCGATTCTTGTCTTTGGCCGGACCTTCGCACGGCCGGCGGTGCTTGCACCAGCACTCGAGCGAGAAGCGCGTCGATCGGAGGTCTGGACGAAGAACCGCTTCCGTATTTGCACGACGGAATGCCCTTCGGCCTCCAGCCGGGCTTTGACATTCTCAATGCCGCCGGGGTATTTGGAGTTCAGCTCGCCGCCCGACTTGAGCGTTCTCCAGTAGGGCGTAATTCTGCATTTGCCTTCCTGCTCGGCTTCGTCAGCCGCGTGCGCCGCGATCCAGGCAAAGATTCCCGTGGTGAGCGGACAGGCGACCGTCGCGCCGTGCTGCTTGGCCAGCTTGGCGCGAATCTCGTCGATGGTGATCAGTTTTCCCGGCCGCACCGTTCGCATGATCGCATCGACCTCGGCAGGCGCGGGAATGACAACCAGGCCCTCGCCCCACCGTTTCGACAACTTTCCTTCGATGGGGCAAACCTTCGGCAGGTCCTTGCTATCGGCCAGCTTCTCCCGCCATGACTTTCTTTTTGTCTTGCTCATCGCGTTCCCGCACTGCCATGCCGCTGAAGAAGTTGCGACGCACGTCAGCCAGGCCCGATTTATGGGAATAACCGGGCCGGACGTCTTCATGCAGGATACCGCTAGCGAGCAGCGTTGTCGACGATGGTCAGCTTCGTGACGCGGCCATTCGTCGCGAAGTCCTTGCTGAACTCGATTTCAGCCTGCACTTCGATGTCTCGGTAGCCGGCAATCGAAACCTTCGGCGCCGTCATGTATCCATGGCCGGGGTCGGCGATCTCGATGCTCGCTACCTGACCATCCTTGATGATGGCCTTGGCGTGAGCCGCGCGGTGCGGCCAGGTCTCACCTGCTTCGGGCCGGTAACGATAGTAATTGGAAACTTCGTCGAGCCGATCGTTGGTGATACCGTACTTGCCCAAGGCCTCCATCAGGACCTGCTTATTGGCACGCACGCGTTCGGCGGTGGGCGGGCCGCCGCGGGCAGGCCGAACGCGGCTGAACGCCTCGCGGAACACCTCGGGCTTCACGCCGAGCGCTGCCGCAATCAACGCCACCGGCCGGCCATGATCGCGCGGATCGGTCTCGTAGCCGCCGCTTAGAAACACGGCGCCAACGGGCGCGTCTTTCAAGTCGGGCGTTGCACGATCTCGGTATCTTTGTCCGGCGGGGGGTCGCGGGCCGTCGTGCCGGTCCGGATCGCTGCGGCGCTCGTTCTCTGGTCTTGGAGGCCGGGGCAGTTCTTCGCGGGTCAAGACGCCGTCTCCATTGCGGTCGCGACCTTTCAGAATCGCCGTGGCGTTTTCCATTTCGTCCTGCGAGATCTCTTCGTTGTCGTCGATGTCGAAGAGTTGAAAAACCTGATCTCTCGGGGGCCGGGGCGGACGGCGCCCGTCGCGTCCCTTATCAAATTGCTGGGCGACCGCAACGGCGACGGCCAACACAGCGATAACTGACGGCACGGAGATAGTCTTCATGTCGTTGCTCCCGAGGCAGGCGGCTGGGCGCGATCCTGTTTTGTGATGTGCCGGATTATAGGCACGATACCTTAAGCGAACATGAATTGCAGCGCGCAGCTCAGTTGCCCGCGTCAGCTGAGCGGGGACTCGGCTCCTTAGCGATGCGGATCTGCCAGAGAGCGTCTTGCCCCAGACGGCCGATGGCATATTCGGCGTCCACGCGAGCGTTGGCTATGATGAGGGCGAAGCGGAGCGTATTTTCGCTCGAAGATCCGAAAGACACGCCAAAACGTTCCTGAGCCTTGAAACCGACTATCACTCAAAAACCGGGTCTGACTCGATGGGCTATCTCGACGATATCGATTACAACACGCCCGAGTTCGGCGATCTCTATGACGAACTGCCCTTGTGGTCGGCCCGCTTCGGCCTGATGCTGCTCGAACACGTCAATTTGCGACGGGGCATGACGATCCTCGACGTTGGCGCCGGCACGGGCTTCATGACGATTGAACTGGCGCAGCGCTGCGGCGCCGAGACTCAGGTTGTCGCCGTCGACCCGTGGGCGGCCGCCATGAAGC